>JAFGJK010000086.1 GCA_016929135.1 Spirochaetota bacterium
AAGAAGGCGCCGCCCCCCACCGCGTAGGTCTTGAAGTACGCGGTGGCGTCGGTGTAGTCGTTGCCCCCCAGGCTGTCCCACACGTTGACGCTGGCCCTGGCGTAGGGATGGAGCACGGGAATCAGCGTTATCTCCGCGTACCCGTCGAGGGCCACCACGTTCCTGTTGTAGCTGAAACGTATGTTGTAGTACGAGTAGTGCTGGAACGACCGCTGGTAATAGGCACCGATACCGAGCTGCAGGACCGAGGGGATGACGCTGCCGCTGAAATGCGCAAACACGCCGGCCTCACCGCCGCTGGGACGGGTGGAGAGACCTGTCTCCTCAATCCTTCCGGGGAAGGCGTAGCCGCCGTAGGCGCCGAAATCGACCCAGGCATAACTTGCCGCAGGCACCGCCAGAACCGCTGCAAGCACAAGCAGCAGAAATACCGTTTTTTTCATACTCACTCCTCCATATTTAGTAGTCGCATGGCCTTGGCCGCATGCGCGAAGAACCATACTACGCCGGCCCCGCGGCGTCAAGAAGAATAATGGCGCGGCCTGATCACTCGTAGTAGGAATTGATCAGGTTCACCAGCTCGTTGCGTCTGCCGGCGAGCTCGACGCCCCGGAAGGTGTCCTTTATCTTCTTCGGGTTCTGGAACGAGTCGATCTCCTCGAACATGAGCTTTGCCGGCTCCTTCGCGTTTTTCGATTCGATGATCTCCTCCTGGCTCGGCAGGATGATCGCGAAGATACGGTAGGGTGTCATGATCAGCGCGTGGCCGCGCCCCAGGTAGGCCTCGGAGAAGCCGCCGTCGATGTTGATGGCCCTGCCGTCGTTCGAGGCTATCTTCTCCCCCTTCAGGATGTCCACCGGCGTGTGGCCGTAGACGATCCGCTCCACGCCGAACTCCCTCATGATGAGGTCCATGAACTCCTTCTTCTTGATGTTGTCGCCCCAGTAGAGGAGCTTCTCCTTGTGGGTCGCCTTGTCCCGGTAGAAATAGCGTTCGAAGGTCTTCATGGCGTGCTTCCCGAAGAACGGGGATTTCGCCCCGCACCAGAGGTAGAACATCACCGCAAGCTGGAACTCGTCCTGGGGCCTCCCCTCCAGGTAGTTGCCCCCCACAGTCTTGATGAGCTGCTCGAGATACTCGAAGAGGTCCTTCCCCCTCCTGTCCAGGAATTTCTCGAACTGCCCGTCCTGGGTGCTGGGGATGAGGGCGTGGAGATTGAGGATGTAGTTGTTGATGTGGTACAGCTTCCCCTCTTCGAAGAGGTACTTCATGAGGGCCTTGATCTTCGTGCTGCCGGTGAACTGCTCCGCCAGGTCGTCGATCACCTCCCGCTCCTCAGGCGTGAGGCGGCCGGGATCGGCCAGGTCCAGCGTGGGGAAATGGGTGTCGGTGAGCCCCTCGGTGTCGCCGCTCTTCAGCATCGCCGCCAGCTTCTCCAGGTTCAGCCTGGACTCCATGTCCAGCTGGGGGAACTCCTTGATCATTTTCTCCTCCAGCTTGAACTGGATCATGGCGAGCGTTTTCTCCATCTTCCTGGAGATGTCCAGCTTCGCCTTGAAATTCCCGGAGATCTCGCCCGGGTAGAGCTTCATGGCGAACTCCTTCAGGCGGGAGATGTCGATGTCCAGGCGCGCCAGGAATTCCAGGTTGTCGTACCTCGTGCTGATCCGGAGCGCCTCGGCGATGAGCGACCTGTTCCCCGCGGCCGCCCCCATCCAGAGGATGTCGTGGTTCCCCCAGACGAACTTCACGTAGGGCTGTATCTCCCTGCTGGAGAGTATGCGCAGTATCTTGTCCGGCTCGTCGCCGCGGTCGAAGACGTCCCCCAGCACCACCAGCTGGCCCAGGATCACCTGCTTGACGATCTTCGCCAGGGCGCTGATGACCTTGTCGGCGATGATGGCGTTCTCGTAGACGATGTTCGGGACGTTGAAGTTGAGGATCAGGTTCTCGATGACGGCCTTCAGGTCCTTGTTGATGCTGGGCCGTATCTGGTCGAAGTCCTTGATATTCTCCACCTTGTAGCGTATGATCTTCACCAGGGAGGAGATCACGTCCTGGCGCTCCATGCTGAAGAGCTCGGAGTCCAGGTATTTTTCCTTCCGTATGAGCCTGTCCAGGTAATCCAGCTTTTCCGTGGAAAAGGTCTTGGGCAGCGCCTCCTGGGCCGAGCGCCAGACCAGGCCGAACCGTCCCTTGAGGATCGACACGAAGCGCTCCCCCGCGCCGTGGGGGTCGCTGATCCACATGGTGGTGTCGATGCTGCTCTCCAGGTCCGATTCGATGTTGATGAGCTCGTTGATGTAGTCGTGGAGTTTTGAGAGGCTTATTGTTGCAGGCATGACGGCACCCCTGAGATGGTCTACGTCCCGCGTGGCGGGTACTGGTAGTATTCTTCCTGCCATCGCCGGACCTGTCAATTTTATTTTATCGCGCATCCCCCGGGGGCGTCAGAGCTTTTTCCCTTCGATGCGGACCTCTGCCCCGTTGACATGGACCGTGTAATACTGGAAAAGCCCCTTGAACCTGTCCTCCGGAGAGAAGCCGCCGCAGCCGGCGACGATATAGCGTATGCCGTCCTTCGAGGTTTCATACAGCCTGCCGGGGCCCCCCGATACCACCGCCTGCACCCGGTACTTGACCAGTACCTTGTGCAGCTGCCCGGCTGTCTCGTCGGAGAGGCGGGGGCCCTGGGGGTTGACCGGCGGCATGTGCGTGATCACCAGGGTGGCGGAACGTATGGCGTTCCGCGAGAGGTCGCGGTCGATCCAGGCGATCTGGTCGTTGATCGGGTAACCATCGATGTCGATCATGGGGGCCATGACGATGTGTATGGCGCCGTAGTTGAAGGAATAGAGGGCCTTCTTGCCGGTGTACTCCTGAAAGAGCCGCGCCGACCGGTTGAAGAGGTCCTTTTCGCCGGGAAGGCAATAGAACGGCGCGTTCAGGGCCCTTATCTTTGTCTGAAAGATCTCGTACTGGCGCGTCAGGTCCTTTTCCTTGATTCCCATCCACGAATGGCCCCCGTGGATCAGGTTCCCGCTGTGGATGACGATCACCGGGTTCTCCAGATTGACGGTGCGGATGAGGTCTGGGAGCCGCTCGTTGAAGCCGGAGAAGGGGGAGTCGGGTTCGGTGTTCCCCAGGAGAATACAGTGAAGCCGCATGCTCTCCGGCGTGTACACCGGGCCCCTGCAGCAGAGCGCCGCCGCCGCGACGGCGGCGGCCAGCAGTGCCGCACAATGGCGCAGTCGTCCCATCATGCCCCGTCAGATGAGCCTCAGGGCTTCCGTGGGATGGGCGCTGCAGAGCTCCTTCACCGCGCCGCGCGATCTGGTCAGAACCGCGTCGTCGGTGATGGCGCCGGCGAGATCGGCGATGATGCCGCCGATGGCCCTGAACTCATCCTCCCCCAGGCCCCGCGTGGTGAGGGCGGGGCTTCCCAGCCGGATGCCGCTGGTGACCGCGGGGGGCTTGTCGTCGAAGGGGACGCCGTTCTTGTTACACACGATGCCGGCCTCCTCGAGCCTGTTGGCCAGATCGCGGCCGGTGAGGTTCATGTTCCTCAGGTCAACCAGCATGAGATGGTTGTCCGTCCCCCCCGAGACCACGTCCATACCCCGGGACAGCAGCGTCTCCGCCAGCGCCCTGGCGTTGGCCACCACCTGCTTCTGGTAGGCCTTGAATTCCGGCGAGAGGGCCTCCTTGAAGGCCACCGCCTTGGCGGCGATGGTGTGCATGAGCGGCCCCCCCTGGACGCCGGGGAATGTCCTGCTGTTCAGAATCTTTTCGTGCTCCGCCTTCGCGAGGATCACGCCGCCGCGGGGGCCGCGAAGGGTCTTGTGCGTGGTCATGGTGACGAAATCGGCCATCGGCACCGGGGACGGGTGCTCGCCCGCGGCCACCAGTCCGGCGATGTGCGCGATGTCCACCATCAGCATCGCCCCGGCCGCGTCCGCCGCCTCGCGGAACCTGTCGAAGTCGATGATCCGCGGGTACGCCGAGGCGCCGGCGATGATGAGCTTCGGCTTGTGCTCCTTCGCCAGCTTCAGCATGGCGTCGTAGTCGATCCGTTTCGTATCTTTGGTCACCCCGTAGGATATCACGTTGAAGTAGAGGCCGGAGAAGTTCACCGGCGAGCCGTGCGAAAGGTGCCCGCCGTGGGACAGGTCCATGCCCATGAAGGTGTCGCCCGGCTTCAGCATCGCCATCTGCACCGCCATGTTCGCCTGGGCGCCGCTGTGGGGCTGGACGTTGGCGTAGCCCGCCCCGAAGAGCTTCTTGATCCGCTCGATGGCCAGTGTCTCCACCGTGTCGGTGTTGCCGCAGCCGTTGTAGTACCGTTTGCCGGGGTATCCCTCGGCGTATTTATTGGTCATGGTGCAGGCCGAGGCCTCCAGTACCGCCTTCGAGACGTAGTTCTCCGAGGCGATCATGATGAGGTACTCCTCCTGCCGCCTGTTTTCCTTCTGTATCGCGTCGAAAACCTCGGGGTCCACCCGCTTCAATGAGGGTTCCATGGGCACTCTCCTCTGTCGTGATTTTGTGCAGGGTTCATTCATCTATCGGTGGCGGGTGTTGTCAATAGAAAATTTGGGGTACCGCGGCGCCCCGGGGGGTGCCGGGACCGGCCGTTCCCGCCTGTTCCGGCGGCTCTGGCCCCGGGATTAGGGCAGAGCCGCGAAATGCCCCCGGCCGGGAGCCGCCCCCCGGAGGGGGCAGGCGGCCGCAATGGACGGGCCGGTTTGGATTCGCCGAAGGGCCAGAAGCCCCTGCGGAGCCGCCGGGGGCCATGCCGCACCCGTGTCCCCGTTCCTGCGCCGGCAAGGGGATGTCCACTGCCTCGTTAAATCCTGAAGAACCCAATGTCTCGAACGAGCGACACCGCCAGCGCGGAGACCGTTCTCGAGAACTGTTCTATATGGATGGTGGTATCGGTGATGGATTGCATTGCCTGCGTGATACTGTCCATCGATTTCATGTATTCCTTCAGCGTGAGCGCCTGCTCCTCCGTGGCCCGGTAGTTTTCCCCCGACATGCGCTGCATCATCTCGAAGGTCTGCTCCATCCGGCCGCTCATGGTCAGCTGCTCCTTCGACTGCTCCGCCACGACGTTCATGGAGTCGGTGATGCGCCTCACGGCATCCATGATGCCCCGGAAGAAGCTCGATGTCTTCTCCATCGACTCGATCCCCTCCCTGACGTCCCTGATGGTATCCTCGATCTTTTTGGTTATGTCCGCGGCGTTTGACTGCGTGCTGTCCGCCAGCTTGGATATCTCCTCGGCCACTACGCTGAAACCCTTTCCGTAGTCGCCGGCCCTGGCCGCCTCGATCGATGCGTTCAGCGAGAGGAGGTTCACCTTGTCGGCGATGTCCCTGATGGTGCTGACAGATTCGATGATCGTCGAGGAGCTCCTCTGGATGTTCCTGATCTTCTCCACGGTATCGCCCAGTACCAGCTCCGCCTCGGCCGCATGACGCTCCGTGGTATTGGCGATGTCCGTCACCGAAAGGGCGTTTTTCGAGATCTCCTGTATCTTGTCGTTGAGGCCCCTGAAGAACGTTCCGGCGCTTTCGATCTGTCCGCTCTGGGCCTTCGAATTGTCCGCGATGTTCTCGCCGGTGCCGGTGAGCTCCTCTATGGACGCCGACATCTCCTCGATGGTGGAGGCGATGTCCCTGCTCTGGTCGGAGAGTTGCTGCAGGTCGACGGCGAGCCGTTCAGATTCGCCCTCCATGCGCTGCGACCCGGAGGCTATTCTGTGGAGCACTCCGTGGAGCGTCCGCTTCATGGCAATGAGCCTGCCGCTGATGTGGCCCAGCTCGTCGGAGGTAATGGCGGCAAGGTCCGCGGTGAGGTCCCCCTGCGACAGCATGTCCACGCCGCCGCTGAGGTTCCCGATGGACAGCCTCAGCGAGGCGGATACCTGGGAGGCGATGACGAGGAGCACCACGGCCAGCATCGTCACGACCCCGAGGAGATGAAGCTCCATGTGCTCGATGGTGATGTACCCTTTTTTGTCGAAAAAGTATATGGACCCGAAGACGACCACAGGGTACCAGACCAGGGAAAAGAAGGCCGCGAGGATTTTCCTGTGAAGCGTGAAGGAGCGAGCGGCGGCCTCCTGGGCCTCAGAGAACCGCCGGTCCGCGAGGAGCAGGCCCATGTGTTTCTCGCTGATGAAGTAGGCGTAGACGAAGGCCGCCGGGAGCGTCATGACGGTGACGACGATGCCTGCGATGTACGACTGGCCCCCCATGGAGGCGAACATCTCACCCGCGGCCATTGACAGGGTGGGGCCAATGGACCAGCGGGCCATATTCGCGATCCCCTCGCTGAAAGGCTCCCGGAGCAGCCTCGATTTCAGTTCACCCAGCTCCTGCGATGTCAGCGCATCGCCGGCGAGTCTCCTGAGAATGGGTCTGAGCCGTTTTCTCCTGAGCAGAAGCCCAATGGCTTCGGTAACGGGCAGGGTTACGATGAGGAGGCCTGCCATCAGGCCGAAAATCTGCTGTGTCGACATGTTGCCGCACACGATGCCGACATAGACTGCCAGCGGTACCGGGAGGAGGTAGGTGGTGAGGTCCTGATGGAGCGACAGCGATAGGAAGAATTTCTTGTAACGGTTTTTCATGCGGCACCATCCCTGTGGAAGTTGCGCGAACCATATGAGTATACAGCGGCTCTCGAGGTCTGTTCAACGATAATTTTACCATTTGAGAAAATTACCGGAGAAACGCCGCGGCATCGGATGATGTCACGTTGTGCGAATCCGCGTTGCGCCATAGGATCAATTTTACGCAGGGTGATGCTCTAAATTGACGTGACGTGCCGTCGGGAAGGCCGTGGGGTAGCAGGCAGGTATGGTGCGGCCGGCGGCCTTCTGCCCTTCCAGTTCGGCGCGATCGATTCGTTCAGGAGGGGAATGCCGGCCTACCGAAGGATTTCGCAGCTGTCGATTTCATCCAGGCTGCCCTTCACGAGGATCCTCCCCCCTGCGCTGCTCACGTCCAGATAGACGACGCCGCTGGTGTTCCCGCGGATAGAACAGCTGGTTTCGGACTTCAGGAAGAGGCGGGTACTTCTCCCGGCGGCGAGGGCTCCGTACTGGGCTGTGTCGATGATGGCGCGGAATACCGATTCATCGGCCGTGACGCTGAGATGACGGAGCCCCCTCCTGTCCGGGGCCGATACGCGGATTACGGGCCTGATGTAGTGCCCCCAGCAGCGCATCAGCACCCTCTCCCCGGCGGTATCGTCCCATCTGGCGGGGAAGAGCGCCCGCTGGACTGCGCAGGTGTCCGCGGGGACCGCGCTCACGGTTGCCCAGAGGGCGGCCAGAACCGGCAGGACCAGGGTGAGCGCGATGTTCCGGTATTTCATAATGGCCTGCCTCCTGGTGGGTCATTCCCCCGCGGGGGGGGATGCAATCGCCGGACGCATCCGGCGCGAAATTTGACGCCGGGGGCCAATTGTGATTGCACTGATCGTAGAATGCTGTGCAGAATGCCCGTTAAAGACAATTACTATTTGATTCATGGTGAAAATAATACACAGACTCTGGGCAACGCTGCTCCTGTGCCTCCTCTGCGATACCATCCCCCCGGCCGGCGCCACGGCGACGTCACGGGATGACGGGGACGCCGCGGCGGCATCGTCGGAGGCGCCGGCGGGGGGCGGGGATACGGGGCGCTCCGGCATCATCCCCCTCCCCATGGTGGCCTACACCCCCGAGACGGGGGTGATGGGGATTCTCTCCGCAATGTACATCCATGACGGAGACGGCGGGCCGGACGGCACCACCGCGGCCTTCGCCATGTATACGCAGAAGCGCCAGTACAATGTCGGTGTTTTTATGTCGCTTCCCGCCGCCGGGAACAGGCTCAAACTCGTGGGCCAGGCGGCCTTTTCGCGGTTTCCCACAAGGTTTTACGGGATCGGTCCCCGCTCCTCCTGGCGGGACGAGGAGGTCTACACGCCGGTGTCATGGAACCTCAGGGGCGGGGTGCTCTTTGCGGCCGTCACGCATCTCTACATCGGTCCGGCCTACCACTTCGCGCACCACGCCGTGGGGCACAGGAGGGCGGGGGGGATGCTGATGCAGGAGCGCATACCCGGGAGCCGCGGCGCCATGATCTCCGGCGCCGGCTTCATGCTGGAATTCGACACCAGGGACACCACCCTCTATCCCGCCAGGGGGGTGTGGCTGCAGTGGCGTGCGATGGGATATCACCGGTACCTGGGCAGTGAATTCGGTTACTGGACCTCGGAGATTGACCTGCGGTGGTTCCTGTGCCTGGCGGAGGGGCACGTACTGGCGATGCAGGGATATCTGGGGACCGGTGCCGGCGGCATCCCCTTTCAGGAGATGATGAGGATCGGCGGCGGAATGCGGCTCCGCGGCTACGACCAGACGCGCTACGTCGACAGGACCGCCCTCTTCGTGCAGGCAGAGTACCGGTTCCCCCTCTTCTGGCGTTTCGGCGGCGTGGTCTTCGCGGGGGCCGGGCAGGTGGCCTCGTCGGTCGCAAGGATCGACCTGGGCCGCCCGAAGGCAGCGGCCGGCATCGGGCTCCGGTTCGCGCTGGTGCCGGCACGGAGGATAAACCTCAGGCTTGACGTCGGCTTCACGAGGTTCCCGCCGTCCACGGGCCGCTACGCCTTCTACTTCCTGCTGCGCGAGGCCTTCTGAGCCGGTTCACTTCCCCTTAAAGTTCGCCTCGCGGCGCTCCATGAAGGCCTTGATCCCCTCGGCGGCGTCCTCGCTCTTCATGATGGGGAGGAGGTCCGGCAGGAGCCGGTCGAAGGCCGCCTTGTCCCCCTGGATGTTGGATATGCGTGCCGATTTCAGGGTCGCCTGGACCCCCAGGGGCGCTCGCGAGGCGATGATGCCGGCGATCTCCATCGCCCGCCCCAGCTCCTGGCCCGGGTCCACCAGCTCCTGTACCAGGCCGAGCCGGTAGGCATCCTCGGCGTTGATCTCCTCAGCCGTGAGGAGGTAGCGCATGGCGTTCCCCCAGCCGATCTCCTTGGGGAGCCTGAAGGTGCCGCCCCCCACCGGGTAGATCCCCCGCTTGATCTCGATCTGGCCGAAGCGGACGTTCCTGGCGGCGACGCGGACATCCGTGGCCAGTAAAAGCTCCAGGCCGATGGTGAAGCAGATCCCCTGCACCGCCATGACGATGGGCTTGCAGACGCGCGCGTCGTCGTCGAAGCCCATGGGGTTCAGGGCGCCGGCCGGCACCTCGGGGAACTTGCCGTCTGCGAACGCCGGCGCCCATTTCACGAGGTCGAGCCCCGCGGTGAAGTGGTCGCCGTGGGCGAAGAGGACGCCGCACCGGAGCTCCGGGTCAGAGTGCAGCCTGCCGTAGGCGAGCCCCAGCTCGAAAAACATGTCCAGGTCGAAGGCGTTCCTCTTTTCGGGGCGGTTGATCCCTATCGCCAGCACGTGGTCCTTCACCTCTACGGTGATTTTCTGTTCAGCCATGGCATACTCCTTGTTGGTTGTTTTTCCGTATTGTCGCGGTCACTGTCGCGGCGCACGGCGGTGATCCTCCCGGTTCGTCACCAGTATTGCCGGATCCGCCGCCCGCCGCAAGAAAAATAATGGTCACACGCGGCATTTATGGATTTTTCACTTCTTACAGGGAAGCCCGGGGCGGGGAGCCATGATCGAGGGGGGAAATGATGTCCCTCCGCTGCGCGGCCTGAAACCGGGCGTCGCCGCGACGCCGGACATCGCCGCGCCCCTTCGGGGTGTTACCCCCGTTCGGGGGTCAGGAATTTTTTCCCGTCGTTTTTGCACAGAAGCTGCGCCACCCATCGGCCCGACTGGACCGCCGGGGGTATCCCGCCGCCGGGATAGAGCCACTGCCCGATCATGTAGAAGCGGTCGAGCCCGGGAAGCGTCATGGCGATGCTGCTGCTGTAATTTCTGGGCGAGGGCATGAACCCCTCGTAGGAGCCCTTCCACACGCCGGTGTGCCGCACGCCGGTTTTCGGCGTCGCTACGTCGGTGACCTCGATATGGCGTCCGATACCGGGATGGTGCGATTCAAGGAGCGCCGTGGCGTCTGCAGCGATGCGGGCCTTCTCCTCCCCGTAGGCCTCCCCCTCCAGGTCATTCCAGAGGTCCCAGGGGCTCTCGAACCGCATCACCATCACGCTTTTCCCCTCGGGGGCCATGGTGGGGTCGAAGGAGTAGTCGGTCAGGCTGTACCCCAGGTCCACCGGTGTGGAGCCGATACTCCTCCCCCTGGTCATGTGGGTCTGCACCGGGCAGGGGGAATTGCCTTTCCTGTCGATACCGAAGGAGACCTGCACCAGGGGGGTGAAGAGGCCCCAGTTGCCGTAGGCCTCGCGGATCCGCTCTGTCAGGTATTTCCCGCCGAGCATGTCGAAGATCGTGGCGTGGCCGTCGGCGGCGCTGATGATGCAGTCCCCGCGCAGCGTGTGCCCGTCCACTGTGCGCACGCCGGCGGCGCGGTCCCTCTCGACGATGATTGTCTCGACCCTTGTCCCGCCGGTGAATCGGCCGCCCAGGGAGCGGTATTTTTCGGCCATGCGTTGCGCCAGGGGGAGGGAACCCCCGATCAGGTATCCGGCGTTTTTCTGGTTGAACCAGGTGAGCATCATCACGAATACCACGGCGGAGAAATCGCGTGCGCCGTAGAGGGTTTCGAAGAACATCGAGATGCGGGGGTTCCGGATCCCCAGATTCCTGAAGTAGTCGCGGCAGTTCTTTTTATTGAGTCGAAGGATCATCGGGAGCGCCGGCAGTATCCCCTTCAGGCCGCGCAGGTAATCGCCTGCGGTCCTCAGCTCCGGCGGGTTCGTAAACGGCAGGAGCCCCTTCCCCCTCCTCATGTGGCCGCACATCTTCCTGATGGCCTTCATGTCCTCGGGCGCCAGATCGATGAGGTACTCCTCCCACCGGTCGATATCGGTGTAGACGATGAAGTCCTCCCCGTTGTCATCGACGATCCTTGTATGGACTTCGTGGTTGATGATCTCCGTGTCGTCGGTGATGACGCCGGTTTCCCGCCACAGGTCGTGGAAGGGGCCGAAGGCGGTCCCCACCAGCCAGTGCAGGCAGTAATCGAAGCGGTATCCCCTGCGTTCCCAGGCGGTGCACTGGCCGCCGGCAATCCGGTGCATCTCGAGTATCTCAGTGTCGTAGCCGTTTCTCTGAAGGTAGATTCCCGCCGAGAGGCCCGCCACGCCGCCGCCGATTATTATAATTTTCTTCCCCATGGTGCCGTCCCTGCCGACGTGCCCCCGTTTCCTGAACAAAAGCCGTTTTACTACTCTGCCAGTCAATACATATTTGCGGGGGATCGCGGTGCGTTATCGAAAATAATTGACGCCGGGACCGGTTTTTCCGTGAAAAACATTTGTCAAAAAACCCGAGGCCGATGTATGCTATACAAAATGCGGTAAGTGAAAAGGCATGGACACCAGAAAGAGAATCGAACTGAAACCCCTTGTAAGGCACGACCCGGAAACCCTGCGGATATTCAACCTCACCCGCGAGGCCTGCGGCAGGCTGAACAGCTACCTGATGGACTTTTTCGAGACCGTGAAGATTCTGAAGGAAAAAAGAGAGGCCGCCCTCTCCGCGGACGACCGGGACAAGGTGAGGGAGATCGATGAAAGCATTCTCTTCGTCGAGACCACGATCAGCCAGGTGACGGAATCGATGGAGCAGATCGCCCGTGATATGCCGGAGTATGTGGAACTCCTGGAGGAAAGCGCGGCGGACATGGTGAATTGATCCGCTTCGCCGGCGTTTCGTGGTTCGCCGACGTTCAACAGTGCCCCCCCTGGGCCCTCCCGGCATGGCGCGATGATGGCGAAGTGGGCCGTGCGCCTCTCCGGCCCGCTTTTTACCGAAAAAAAAGGGCGCCCTGAGGCGCCCTCTCTCCTGCGACTGTGAACCTCAGCGGTCGATATCCCCGGCCGCCGCATCGGCGACTTCCAGTATCCTGTCGATGTCCTCCAGCGTCACGGTGAGGGGGGGCCTTAGCACGACGGTACCCCCCGCCACGGCGCCCGGCGTAGCTGCAAGGCCCCGCTTCATGGCGGCGCGGCAGAAGGCCAGGGCCGCCTCGGGGCCGTCCAGTTCCAGGGATGCCAGGAGCCCCGCCCCGGCAGCGGAACGGACCGCCGCGGGATGACGGCGGGCGATATTCCGGAGCCCCTCCAGGAGGCGGGGGCCCAGGAGCGCGGCGTCCTGCTCGGGCCGGTGCTCCTCGTAGAGCTCCAGGGCCTTCGTCGCCACCAGGCACCCCAGGTCGTGGCCGCCGAAGGTGCACAGGTGGATCAGGGGATGGGCGTCGAAGAAGCGCTTCAGCCTCGGGGTGAAGACCATGGCGGTCATGGGGAACATGCCGCCGGTGATGGCCTCGCCGAGCACGAGGATGTCGGGGTGCACCCCGGCGTGCTCGAAGGCGAAGCGGCGGCCGGTGCGGCCGAAGCCGGTCTGCGTCTCGTCGAGGATGAGGATCGTCCCCCGCCGGTCGCAGAGCCGCCGCAGCGCCCTGAGGTACTCGGCGCCGGCGGCCCTGCAGCCGTTTTCGGCCTGTATCGGCTCTAGGATCACCGCGGCGGTCTTCCGGGTAACGGCCCGCCGCATGGCGCCGATGTCGCCGAAGGGGACGGCGGCGGTTGAGGGGATGAGGTCGCCGAAGAGCCCCTTGTTTCCGTTTGCCGAGAGGGTGAGGGCGAAGCCGGTGCCGCCGTAGCATCCCCCGTCGACGGTGACCAGTCCGGGCCTGCCGGTGGCGCCGCGCGCCAGCTTGCACGCCGCGTCCATCGCCTCGCCGCGGACCACCGTAAAGAGGGAGCAGTTCAGGTTCCCCGGCACGAAGGAGGCGAGCCGGTGTGCCAGGGCCGCCTTCTGCTCCGAGAGCATCACGAAATTACCCTGGTCCACCGAGCGCGATGCCCGCACCAGCTCCTCCAGGAGCACCCGGTTCCTGCGTCCCAGGTTGCAGGCACCGGCACCGGCGATGCAGTCGATGACGCGCCTCCCGGACCCGTCGAGCAGGTGAATGCCGTCACCCCCCTCCTCCAGCAGGTTGTGCCCGAGGCCGCAAAGCCGGGAAACGAGCCCCCTGGAGAAGACCCCTGCGGCGACGCGCAGGAGTTCCTTCGGCTTCTGCGGCCCCCTCTTCCCGCGCCCCTCCGGGGAGGTCCCCGTTTGGCTTTTCTGCAGTGCGTTATACATGGCGGTGCCTCCTATGCGAATAATTCTTCGATGTCGCGGACCCAGTTGAAGGCCGCGATCTGAACGTGGACGTTGTCGAAGACGCGGCGCAGGATCGGAATCCTGGCCATGGGGAGCATGAAGACCAGGTACGGCCTCATGGCCTTCACGGCGCGACGGATCTTCCCCAGCAGCTCGTCGATCTCGCCGGCGGTTGCGGTCGTGGGTATCTGGAACCGCATGACCTGGGGGGCGTTGCCGGAATAGGCGGCCCACACGTCCTCCTTGGCCAGGCAGTCGGCGATGAGGGCGCCGATGAACTCGTACTTATACTCCACCCCCAGCATGAGGCCGCGCCCACGCACCTCCTTCACGATCGACGGGTTTTCGCGCGTGATGTCCTCCAGGCCCTCCTTGAAGCGAGCCCCCATGGCGGCGGCGTTCTCCCATACGCGGGTGGCGGTGATGTAATCGAGCACCGCCGAGGAGACCTCGCAGGCGAGATCGGAGCCGCCCCCCGAGGTGGGATGGAAGTCCGGGTGGGCGTCCACGAAATCGGTGAATCGCCGGTCGTCCCGGTACACCATCGCCGCGTTGGGATAGAGGCCGCCGGATATCGATTTCGCCACCACCATGATGTCCGGGACGACGTCGTAGTGCCCAGAGGCCCAGAGGGTCCCGGTGCGGCCGAAGCCGGTCTGGATCTCGTCGAAGATGAGAACGATCCCCAGTTCGTCGCAGAGGCGCCTGATGCCGGCGACGTACTCGTCGGCGGCGACGTGAATCCCCCCCTCTCCCTGTACAGGTTCGATGATGATCGCCGCGGTTTCCCGCGAGGCCATGCGGCGAACACCCTCCAGATCGTTGAAGCGGGTGAACCTGAAGGAGGGCATCAGCGGCTGGAAGAGGTGCTTGTAGTAGTCCTTCCCGTTGGCAGAGAGGCTGAAGCCGGAATGTCCGTGATAGGCCTTCTCGGTGGAGATGACCTCGCGACGTCCCGTTGCCCCCAGGGCGAGCTTCAGGGCCGCCTCGATGGCGTCGGCGCCGCTGCCGGCCAGGTGGACCCGGTTGAGGTCCCCGGGGCAGAGGGCCGCGAGCCTTTTCGCGAATTCGATCTTGGGCCGCGACAGGAACCCGGGGGTCCCCATGTCGTACCGCTCCGCGGCGCGTGCCAGGGCTGCGGCGATGGCGGGATTGCCGCGCCCCGCGTTAAAGCAGCCGGCGGACGTGAAGGCATCGATGACAGTGCGCCCCGATTCCTTGTCGACGAACTTGATGCCGATGCGCCGCTCCTCCTGCATGTCCAGATGGGCGCAGCGCAGGTACCGCATCTGGCCGTGAGAGATGTGCGAACCGAACCGCTCAAGGATGCGCTTCTTTTCGCGGCGTCGCGCGGTGTTCCTTGTACCTATTCCCATAGTGTTCCTCCTTTCAGCAGATTGTCACAGGGGGCCGGGGGATATCACGCCGGAGTAGTCCGGTTTCTGGCCCCGCCGTACTGTTCGACTCCTATGCCGCCCCCCGGTCCTCCCAGGGGAGGCCGAATGCCTCGGCGACGCTGCGGCGGGTGAGACGACCGCGGCACACGTTCAGGCCGCTCGCCAGGGCGGGGCTTTCGGCCAGGGCGGCCTCCCACCCCTTGTCGGCCAGGGCCAGGCAGTGGGGGAGGGTGGCGTTGGTGAGGGCCAGCGTGCTGGTGCGGGGCACCGCGCCGGGCATGTTGGCCACGCAGTAGTGTATGACGGATTCCTCGGCGTAGACCGGGTCGGCATGGGTCGTGGCCCTGCTGGTCTCCGCGCAGCCTCCCTGGTCGATGGCGACGTCCACGAGCACCGCGCCCCGCTTCATGCGCTTCAGGAGATCCCGCGTCACCAGCTTCGGCGCGCGGGCGCCGGGGATCAGGACCGTCCCGATGACCAGGTCCGCTTCGGCGACGCACTCGGCAACGGTGGCATCGTTCGAGATGATGGTGGCCACCCGGCCGCGGAAAATGTCCGCCAGGTACCGCAGCCGCGGAAGGCTCACATCGAGGATGCGCACCCGGGCCCCCAGGCCCGCGGCGAGATGGGCGGCGTTCAATCCGGCGATGCCGCCCCCCAGTATGACGACACTGGCCGGGGACACCCCCGGGACTCCGGAGAGCAGGACGCCGCGCCCGCCGTTCTTCGCCTCCAGTGAGAAGCCCCCCGCCTGGACCGCCAGGCGCCCCGCCACCTCGCTCATGGGCGCCAGGAGTGGCAGCGATCCGTCCCCCGTCTGAACGGTCTCGTAGGCGATGCCGATGATCTTTCTCTCCAGAAGCGATCTGGTGAGGTATTCATCGGCGGCCAGATGGAGATAGGTGAAGAGTACGAGCCCCTCTCGCATGCGGTCGAACTCAGGCCCTATGGGCTCCTTGACCTTGATGATCATCTCCGACTCCCGCCAGGTGGCATCGGCGTCCGCGGCGATGACGGCACCCGCACGGCGGTATTCCTCGTCGCCGAAGCCGGATCCCGTCCCCGCTCCCGTCTCCACGCAAACCCTGTGACCCCGCGCCGCCAGCGCCATGACGCCCGCGGGCGTCATGGCCACTCTTCCTTCCAGCGTCTTGATTTCCCTGGGAATGCCAATATTCATGGTGCCCTCCTTTGAGTGTGTCTGCGGGATCGATCTCCCGCCATACCCTCTGCGTCTCTCTGTATTCCTGAAGAGCGTGTATCGCTACGCACGGTATTGCACGAGACACAAAATATGTTAGTCAACTAACTAAATATATTCACTCGCTTCTGTCAATCCCTTTTTAGAAAAAACGGCGGCATCCCGGCAAAACATGCAAATGCTCTTGACGCCGTGCGCCGTTGCGGGGTAGGGTATGCGTCAGACCCCGCGGAGGCGCTGAGACCGCATCAAGGATGCAGGATGTCACAATGGCACGTAAAAACGTACAGGAAGAACGCCGCAATCAGATCCTCAAGGCGCTGCAGCGATGCCTGCTCTCGAAGCCCTTCAACGAGACCTCGATCAAGGACATCGCCAAGGCGGCGAAGGTCAATCACGGCGTACTGCACTACTACTTCAAGAGCAAGGAGGACATCCTGCTCAACTTCATCGATTACATCATCTCCAGCTACCGTGGAATGTACCAGGAGTGGGCGGCCGGCCAGGACATGGAGGGGATGTCGCACCAGGAGCTTCTCAGGCGCTCACTGATATTCATGAACGAACGGATCACCCTGAACCGCGACCTGTCGCGCATCTTCGTGGAGATAGGGGAGATCGCCTCATACCACCGGAAGGTGCGAACGAAGCTTCGGCAGGCCTACATGACCTGGATTGACACCTTCGCCGGCGTGGCGAGGAAGGCCGGCCTCTCGGAAGGCGAGTCCGGGCGCTTCAGCAGGGCCCTCATCGCCTACTACGAGGGGATGTCCCTCTTCTCCGTGATCATGGATCGGGAGGAGTTTGATGCCGAGGGGATCCTCTCCTGGTTCCAGGACCAGGTCATGGCGGCCATGGTGCGCTGAGCCGCATCCCGCCGTTGCGGGCGGCCCCACGGGGGATGCGCGGCATCCCCCGCTATCCGTATATCAATCCCTGGAGAGGGCCATAACGATGCGCAGTATGTACCAGAAGAGGAGCGCCACCGACGCGAAGAGCGACAGGGAGGCGGCCACGTACTGCTCCGTGCCGTAGTGCTTCATGATGGCCGAGGTGGTGTAGAGAATGGAGCCGGCGGCCATCACCACCATGGCGGCCGAGAATATGAGTCCCAGGGAGAAGCCGAAGAGGATGCTCGCGCCGATCACCCCCAGGGCGACGAAGAAGCCGATCTTCAGTATTCCCCCCAGGAAGGTGAAGTCCTTCCTGGTGGTGAAGACCACGAAGGTGAGCCCGACGAAGAGGAGACCCGTGATGATGGCCGCCGTGGGTATCACGTCCTTGGAGAAGAAGTTCGAGGCCACGTAGAGGAGCGGCAGGAAGATCACCGCCTCCGCCACCACGTAGAGGCCCAGCCCCAGGTACTGGATTCCCCGTGAGGTGCTGGACCGTGCCCATCTGTCCGCCACCCAGCTCACCGCCATGAAGGCCCCCAGCACGGCAAGCCACATATAGCCGCTCACCATCCGCTGCACCAGGGCCGGCACAAAGGACTGCTTCAGGAGCACGTACTCCAGTCCCACGAAGGCCAGTATCGCCAGTGCCAGGTGCAGGTAGGTCTTGCGGATGAATTCCGCGCGCGCGTCGGCCGAGACGCCCGCGACGACGTTTCCATCGCTGTAGGTTGTATCCATGGATCACTCCTGTGTGTGATAGAGTCGAATCCCGCGATTCTAGCGGAGCCGTCCGGTCCTGTAAAGCATTTTTCGTATCAGGGCGGGGTCGGAGCACGGGCAGCCGGCCTGCGTGGGTCGCGTCCGTTGCCGTGCCTGCGGTCCGGGCGGTCAGCGTCTCACGGGCCGATGAGGGCCCGCCGGAGGTTCACGCAGAAATCCTGGACGTTGGTGGAGATGCCCATGGCCTGAAAGCTCCCCCGGTTCGCCAGCTTGTCAACGGCGAACTCCGAGATGTCAACGATGTAGAAATAGACCGGCCGCACCGCGTCCCCCTCGGCGCGGTACGAGGGGAGCATGTTGCCGAAGGCGATGGAGTGGAGCTGGGTCGCCAGGGCGATGGCGGTGGTGGTGCGCACCGCGATCTCCCGCATGGCGTCCTGTCCCCGGTAGGCGTCGCCGATCACCTCCGGCAGGGGGCCGTCGTCCCGTATCGAGCCGGCCAGCACCAGGGGGATCCTTCGCTCCAGGCAGGCGCCGACGATGCCGCCCCCAAGGCCGTATTCCCGCACCGCAGCGTCCATCGACCCGCACCGCCGCACCCTGTTGAGGAGCTCCAGGTGATGGTAGTGGCCGGCCGGCACGTTCCTCTTGGTGTAGATGTCCTGCCCCAGGGCGGTGCCGAACATGTCGGCCTCCAGGTCGTGGGTCGCCAGGGCGTTCCCCGCCAGGACCGCATGGCAGAAGCCGTGGCTTATGAGGGACGCCACGGCATCCCGGGAGTCCCGGTCGAAGGCCACCGCCGGGCCCATGACGAGCGTGATGAAGCCGTGCTCCCTTTCGTGGCGCAGGAGCTCGTAGAGTTGGTCGTAGTCACGGGAGAAGGGGGTCTCGCGGGTGATGCGCGTCTTGAACTGGAACTTGTCGCCGGACGATTCGGCGGCCACGAAGCCCCCGTCGTGCACGTAGATCCCCTCGCTGCCGTCCTCGCTGCGTCCCAGGAGGACCGGATCACCCTTTTTGACATTCCTGAATTCAGCGACGCGAAGGGGGGAGCGGCCGTTGGCCGCGGCGCTGTCCAGCACCGTTACGCAGTCCATACGCCCCGCGGGGCAGAGGGCCCATCCCCCCTCCAGCTTCACGTATTCCGGGTAGTTGCTGGTGGAGTGGAAGCCCTCGGGGACCACGCCGTCTGCCGGGGCCGCCTCGAAGCGGGCCGCCGGCGCCCCGTGGAGCGGCGGTACGGTGAGATCGGGGGGACGGTACCGGGGAAGGGTGAATCCCATTGGGCGCCTCATTCCCGGGTCCACCGGAAGCCGCTCAGGGCCATGAGCACCACGGTGGTGCCGTAGAAGACCCAGACGATCCTGAACATCACCAGGGATATCTCGCCGATGCCGATGTTGTAGATCTCGCCCGTGATCTCGGTGAGGTACCAGCAGGTGGCGGCGAGGGCGGCCATCCAGGCGTTCGGCGCGGGATAGAGGCGGAAGCGTACGGTGAGCCAGGCGAGCCAGGCGGTGGCGCAGAAGAAGGCGGTGTAGACCGGGCCGATCACCTGGTGACCCACGCGCAGGATGTCGTCCCAGAGGACCGCCATCACCAGCACCGCAGAGGCGAGGATGAGGATGCCCGGCCAGAGGACGCTCCAGAGCGATGCGATGCCGTTGGCGTCGCGCCACTCCTTTTTAAAGTAGGGGAAGCCGCGGCCGAAGCGCACTATCAGGCAGATGTGCGCCAGGATCGAGAGCACACCCCCCGCCATGAAGAGCCATCCCCCCACGGTCATTCCCGGTATCAGGACCACGGCGCTCATAATGACGTCCGTGGGGAGCATGCAGCAGAAGGCCAGGATCAGCAGTGTCCGGTCCCTGCGGTCCAGGCAGTTGCTCCCGATCATGAGCACCAGCACCATGGAGAGGAGCGTCAGGCATGGCTTGGCGATGCCGGGATAGAGATTCCCCCGGATGCCGTAGAGGTAGACCATCCAGTCCACCGCGAGGAATGAGCCGGCCAGGAGGAGCGCGGCCCCCAGTATCGCGAATACCAATTTCTTTTTCGAGCCGGTCAGCAGCTCGCCTGTCGGTGATGTCGTCGCCATGGGTCCTCCCCGCCGTATACGGCCTGTGGTGTGGTATCCTGTCATGCGGGGAACGCGTCCCCGCCGCTGATACTACGACGGCCTGCGGCCAATGGCAACCAATTTTTTAGCGCTGCCGGTAGAGGGGATTCCCCTCCAGGAGACGCTCCAGGGAGGGGTGGGGGGTCCCGGCCCGTCGCACCGCCGCCAGGAGGCCGTCGGTGAGATGGCGGATCTCCCCCGGGGCGTTGCGGCAGTGCAGGGCCGCGATGATCTCGATCCTTCTGTCGTCCAGCGCCCTCCCCATGAGCGCCGCCAGGAGCGGCAGGGGGAGGACCTCCGTGACCCTGAACCTGCCCGGCGTCACCGGAACACCTAGGCGGCGCAGGGCGGCAAAGGATTCCCGTACCGCGCCGATCACCAGGCGCACCAGGTCCGGCCGCTTTGCCAGGGCGTAGTTGTCGCACCCGGCCAGGTATATCCCCAGGGCGAGGGGGACCACCCAGGCGAGGTGGGTCTTCTGCCAGGCCTCCATGTTCCGCTCCAGGGCCACGGGGAATCCCGCCCGGCGGAAAAGGGCCGCGGTCTTCCTGAGGCGCGGGGTGATGGCGCCGTCCGCCTCGCCGAAGGTGGTCTTCTGGAGGAGCGGGTTCGACAGGACATAGGTCACCTCGGGCCCCTTCTTGCCGCCCCCCATCCCGGGG
>JAFGJK010000087.1 GCA_016929135.1 Spirochaetota bacterium
AGTCATGCACCTGATCCAGCAGGGGCCCCAGCCGGGTCTCCACGAGCCCCCTGAGGCCGCCGGAGATGATAATGAAGGGGATGGAATGCGTTTTCAGGAATTTCAGAAAGTCCTCGAAGCCCGGCCTGAGCGGCTTGTCCTTTATGTACTCCAGCACCTCGGGGTAGCGCCTCGAGGGTATCGACTCCAGCACCCGGCGCACCCCGTCGCGTAGGGTGATGCGGCCGGTGACCATCTCAGGCGCGGCCCTGCCGAAGGCCTCGGGGGCGAACTCACGCATGACCCCGATGAAGGTCTCGTCGGCGGTGATGGTGCCGTCGAAGTCGCTGAAGACGGCGCGATGTATTGTCTCGTTATTTTTCATGGGGCGATAGTGACGGAGGGGGTATCGTTTGTCAACCCAAAGGCGGAGGGAGGATGCTCGGCGCAGGCCGGATGCATCGACCTGTAAAACAGGCTATTTTTACCTTCTGGTAGTGTAAATGTTCCACAGGCCGCTTGACTGATGACCAGAAAAGGTCTATATTGGTCACATGGATACCATATCAATCTCGAACCTGAAGGCGCACCTGAGCGCCACGCTGAAGAGTGTCCGGGCCGGGAAGAGAGTGATCGTCGTCGACAGGGACGTACCGGTGGCGGAGATCAGCCCGCTTCCCCGGAAAAAACCCGGGCTGGTCGTCCGCCCGGCGAAAAAAGGGAAAATGTCGGGACCCCTTGGACTGAAGGTCAGCCCGGACCTGGACCCGCTGGAGCATCTCCTGGAAGAGAGGCGGCGGTAACCGTTGACGGTCTATGTCGATTCATCGGCGGTGCTGCGGGCCCTCTTTAACCGCGGCGACGCATACGGGAGGTTCGGGGAGTGGGATGCCGCCGTGTCGAGCGAGCTCCTGCTCGTGGAGTGCCACAGGACGATGCACCGGCTGCGCCTGGAAGGGAGGATTACCGACGAAACGCTCTCTGAATACCGGCTTGCCATCACGGATTTCATCGACACGATAGCCGTCGTCGAGGTGACTCCCGAAGTCATGAAAAGGGCCTCGGAGCCCTTTCCCACGGTGATCGGCTCCCTTGACGCGATTCACCTGGCCTCGGCCCTTCTGTGGCAGGAGGAGCGAGATGAGGAGATACTGATCCTTACACACGATATGCAGCTCGCGGTGACTGCCCGGGCCTGCGGGATCAGGACTATCGGTTAGAGAGGCCCTCCCCCTAAAAGCACCACACCGCCCCCACCCGGAAGATGAGCGCCCTGGCCTTCAGCGTATTCTCGTTCAGGTTGTCCTCGTTCCGGTAGCACTCGGCGAAGGAGACCTGCACCTGGGCGCCCCCCTCGACGGCCAGGTGCTCCGTGAGCCAGAAGATCACCCCCAGGCCGAAGTAGGCGCCGTAGTCCACATGGCGCGACTCCTTCAGCACCTCCCCCTCCGGGCCCAGGTAGGAGGGCACCTCCTCGCCGTCGTAGTAGGTGCGGTGCTCCCAGTCGGCGAAGGGGACCCCGCAGATGAAGCCCGCCTCGTAGTAGAGGACCGAGACGAAGCCGCGCCACCCGGCGGAAAAGTAGAAGCTGTGGGCGATCAGGGTGTCCACGTACTCCAGGCCGTTGTACACCGTCTCCAGGGAGAGGCGGCGGTAGCCGTACTCCACCGAGACCGTCACGGCGCCGAAGGAGAAGGGCGCCCAGGCGCCGTAGACGCCGGCCGCGGCAGCCCCGTCCACCCTGGCCTCGGGATCGTAGTCCCGGTTGAAGGCGCCGCCCGGCCAGGCGATTCCCCCGCCGCCGTAGACCGACACCATGAAGTCGTTGTGGAAGTCCCGGGCGACGGCCGGGACCCCCAGGAGGCATGCCCCCAGAAGGAGTATCATGATTCCCTGTTTCATCCTGTCACCTCGCTTGAAATGGCCGGAGCATCGGCTACAGACATCCCCCATCCCCCATCCCTCATCACTTAACGATAACAATGCCGGTGACGCCGTAGGCCATGGAACCGCTGCCGTTGGAGTTCCAGGGGAGCAGCTTCCCCTTCTGGCGGTCCACCATGGCCAGATAGTTCCTCGACTCGCCGCCGATATTGTTGAAATAACCGCCGATATAGACCACGTCATCCGTCGGCACGATGGTATGCACGGTGGTATTGCAATTGGGATCCCAGGCGGTGGGAAATCCCACGACCCTGTCCACCTCCGCCGCATACGACCTCGATTCGGTTCCGATAAGGGTAAATTCACCACCCAGGAAGATCGTCTTCTCCGCCGGCACGATTGTACGGACTGGGTTATTTGGGGAAGGATTCCAGGGGGTCACCAGTCCCGTCTTCCTGTCCAGGCAGGCTGCGTTGGTCCTGCCCACGCCGCTCACCGTGGTGAAACTTCCTCCAATATAGACCAGATCGCCGTCATACACGATGGTATACACGTTGGAATTGGCGCTCAGAGTGAAGAGGTTCGGCAGGAGCGCCCCGGTTTTCCTGTCCAGGAAGGCGTAGCCGCTGCGGGCAGCGCCCCCCACCGTGACGATGTCGCCACAGACAAGGACCGCATCTCCATAGAGGAGGATTTTCCCGATGTAGGGCGTACCCGCCCCAGTAATAGTTGGCGGATTGAAGGGTGTTATGATGCCGGTCTTCCGGTCGAAGGTGGCCGCGCACTCCCTGGCAACGCCGTTTAACGAGGTGAAGGAGCCGCAGATATAGATATAGTCATCGTCAAACCATCCGTCACTGATACCACTACCATAGCCTGCTGGAGTGTGGGTCACATAGGAGCCGATGCCGAGGCTCAAATCCACCACGGCGGTGTACTGCGTGCCGATCATGTACAGCAGGTTGCCAGACCGGTAGGGATTCCTGAGATTCAGGTTGGTTCCAAATCCGAGGTCCATGGAGGTGAGGGCCCCGGTGGGGCCGTCGAACTCGGCGAAATTGTACCGTGTCTCCCCTCCCATGCCGGTGAAATCGCCCACGGCGTAGACCCGGTAGCGCGAGGTCTCGTCGTACACATCGTTGAAGAGGGAGTCTCCGCAGGAGAGGACCAGAACCGAGGCCAGGACCGCCAGAATTGATAACACCTGTTTCCGTATCATAGACATCTCCTTTCTCTTCTGAATAATTTCAACGGTGCCCGTCACACCCTCATATCCTGAAGGTGTAGCCCACCCCCAGCTGGCACTGCACGAAGAGCATGGGGTCACCCTCCTCGTAGATCATGCCGAAATCCACCCCCAGACGCACCGACACGCTCCTGGTCACCTGGTGCCGCAGGGCCAGGCCCGCGGTCATCATCGCCTCGAAGCCCTCCTCCTCCTGTTCCGCCAGCAGGGAGGTGCCCATTGGTCCCCTGCTCAAGTACTCCAGCCCGATGGCGGCCCCGCCCCCGCGGATCGTGGGGGTGAGGGAGAGCTGGTCCGACAGGTGGAATACGTAGCCGGCCTGCACCAGCAGTGGCACCAGGTAGGAGAAGCGGTAGCGGTCGTCAGTCCCCTCCAGTGCCAGGAACCCCACGGAGAGGCCGAACTGCAGGTTCTGCACCGGCATGTTCCCGGTGTAGAGGGTCACCATCCCCCCCCCGCCGGAATCAAACATCTCGGCGAACCTCCCAATCGGAAGGATCATCGCGGGGAGCACCTCCACCGTGAGGCTGTTCTCGAAGAGGGCCGGGTCCACCTCGGCCCCGAAGCCCACGTTCTCGAAGACATAGCCCACGCCGAAGTGGCACGTCAGGTACATGATGGGATCCCCCGACTCGTGTATCATGGTGAAGTCCGCGCCGGCACGGGCGGTGAGCCGCGGGGTGAGGCGGTGCTGCAGCAGCATCCCGAAGGAGGTGACCGGCTCCAGGCCGCTCTTCTGCCGCTCCGCAGCCGCAGCGACCCCCAGGGGCCCCCTGCCGTCGTAGGTGATGTCCGCGTAGCTCACCCCGGCCCGCAGGTGCGGCACCAGGGCCAGGGAGTCCGTGAGGTTGAAGCAGTAGCCGGCGTAGAGGGTCACCGGGACCAGGAAGGTGAGGCCTATGTCGTCCCTGGCCGGCGAAAGGTAGAGGAACCCGGAGGTTACGCCCAGCTGCAGGTCCTGCATGATGATGTTGCCGATGTAGGCGGTGACCAGCGAGCCGATGCCGGCGTCGTACATCTCACCCAGGCGCCCCAGGGGGAAGAGGATGGCCGGGTTCACCTCCACCGTGAGCTCCCGGTGGTGCGACAGGGTCACCGTCTCCGACTCGGCCCCCAGGTCGTCCAGGGCCCGCACCTCCACGTCCGCCGCCTTCACGCCCTCGGGCAGTTCGAAGGAGAGCTCCACCGTCTCCGCCAGGAGCCGGCGCTCCGCCACCTGCCTCTCGTAGACCCGGTAGGCCTTCACCCGGCCGTCGTCGTCCGAAGCGCCGTCCCATGCCACCCGGGTGCGCATCTCCCCGGTCTTGCCGGAAATTCTGGTAAAGCGGACGTTCCTGGGCCGCCCCGGCGGGGTGTTGGTGTACACCTCCACCTCGTTGCTGGGGAGCGATTCCACCTGGGAGCGGTCCACGCCGGTCACCTTGCCCCAGTACTTCGTGCGGACCCCCAGCCCCCCCACGAGGCACCGGGTCTTGTCGGTCCTGGTGACCGCCCGGTAGTCGCCCCCCTCCGGTTTCAGGTAGACGTTGTAGTAGCTGGGCTCCTTGATGGGGGCGAGCCAGCTGAGGATCAGAGCGTTCCTCCGGGGGACCGCCTCC
>JAFGJK010000088.1 GCA_016929135.1 Spirochaetota bacterium
CATCCTGCTGATGGCGATTCTGGCGCTGCGGCGCTTGTTGATGCAATGGGGCGCGCGCGGCAGTACCAGTATCGGAGGATGAGACGGCATAATCTTCTTTCTGCAGTGAATTATCGTATCAAAGCTATGTCCTATGGCGATTACTGTATTATGTCACTGAGGCTCTGACCTTCTGGTTTTACACGGCAATTCGCGGACCTTCTCTATGTTCATATCGCTCATCTGGCCGGGACCGGTGACTATTGGCAGTTTTCTTTCCCGGAAGGCGCCGCCACCGGACATGTGTAATTGCACGGCTCTGATCAGGATTCCAGAAAAGGTGAACCCGAGCTGCTCCGCCTTCCCCCCGAAAACAAGCGCAACAAGCATCTCCGTGGCCTCCTCGATTTAATAGGTCGATGCACCGCATTTTCATGGAATCTGGAATGATACAATCGAAAAATTTGATTGCAGTGGCGCCCGCTGCGGTTATATCCTGGCGGCTATCTCTCGTGAGGAGCGCTCCATGGATTGGTACCGAATGACAACGAACGAAATGCTGAACGCTCTGAAGAGTGACATCCTGCGAGGCCTGGCGCACGATGAAGGGTTGCGGCGCCTGCAGGAGCACGGACGCAACGAGCTGGTCGACCGGGGGGTCAAGAGCCCTTGGAAGATCCTTTTCGAACAGTTCACGTCGGTAATGGTGCTGATCCTTCTCGCTGCCGCCGTCATCTCGATTTTCGCCGGGGATCTCAAGGACGCGGTGGCGATACTGGCGATCGTGGTGCTCTTCGGCGTCCTGGGATTCATACAGGAGTATCGCGCGGAGAAGGCCATGGCGGCGCTTCGCAGGATGGCCGTTCCGGATGTACGGGTGCGGCGCGACGGGGAGGTGCGCGAGGTCCCAGCCTCCCAGCTGGTGCCGGGTGACATCGTGCTGCTCGAGGCGGGGAACGTCGTGCCCGCCGATATGCGCATCCTGGAGAGCGGCAACCTGCGCATCCAGGAGTCGGCGCTTACCGGAGAATCGGAGCCGATCGAGAAGGAGACCGCGGCAATGCTGGAGGACAGTCTGCCGCTGGGAGACCGGCGCAACATGGCCTTCATGGGTACCAGCGTTACCTACGGGCGGGGCGTCGCCGCGGTCGTCGCGACCGGCATGAACACGGAGCTGGGGCGCATTGCCTCGCTGATACAGAGTGTCGAATCGGAGATGACGCCGCTGCAGAGACGGCTCGACCATCTGGGAAAGGCGCTGGGCGCTGTGGCGATTCTGGTGGCGGTGGTTATATTCGTGCTTGGCGTTATCGGCGGCGAGTCGCTGGAGCTGATGTTCATGATGGCGGTGAGCATTGCCGTTGCGGCGGTGCCGGAGGGACTTCCCGCGGTGGTGACCATCACGCTTGCCCTGGGCGCCAAGCGCATGTTGAAACGGCAGGCGCTGATCCGCAAGCTTCCCGCCGTTGAGACCCTTGGATCGGTTACGGTCATCTGTTCGGACAAGACCGGCACGCTCACGGAAAACCGCATGACGGTGATGGTGCTGGACGTGGCCGGCCACCGGCTGGAGCAGGAGACAGAGGAGCTGCGTCGCGGCATGCCCGTGGGCGGGGTTTCGGAGAAGATCCCGCAGCAGGTGCATTCCTCGCTGGCACTGCTCTTGATGGGGGGTACGCTGTGTAACGATGCTGCCCTGAGGATGGAAGCGCCGGGGAGGTTCCGCACCATCGGCGATCCCACGGAGGGGGCGATGGTCGTTATGGCCGCCCAGGCGGGACTCATGAAGCCTGATCTGGACCGCCAGTTCCCGCGAACCGGCGAGGTCCCCTTCGATTCCGACCGGAAGCGAATGACCACGATACACGAGGTGGGCGGCGCCATCACGCCTGTGGAATTCCAGGGCGTCTGGGAGGGGGCCTTCCGGGTCCTGGGTTCACCGCAATATCTTGCCTTCACCAAGGGGTCACCCGACGGCCTTGTCGCCATCTCTGACCGGGTCTGGGTTGGTGACCGGGTGGAATCGATGAGCGGCGAATGGCGAGAGCGGATAATGAGGGCGAACGATGAGCTGGCACAGAGCGGCATGAGAGTGCTGGGTGTCGCCCTCCGTGTAGCGGATGGCGCGAACGCCAGTGACTCGATCGAGCACGGCATGGTCTTTGTGGGCCTCTTCGGCATGATCGATCCGCCGAGGCCGGAGGTGAAGGAGGCGGTGCGGACCTGTCTGAACGCGGGTATCAGACCGATCATGATCACCGGCGATCACCCCCTGACGGCGCGGCAGATCGCCGGCGAACTGGGGATAACGCTGAACGGGGAGGTGCTTACGGGGCAGGAGGTGGAGCGGATGTCCCCTGAGGAATTGCGGGGCGCGGTGGCCGGCGTTTCGGTGTTCGCCCGGGTTTCACCGGAGCACAAGCTGAAGATTGTCGGCGCCCTGCAGGCGCAGGGGGAGATCGCATCGATGACCGGTGACGGCGTGAATGATGCGCCTGCGCTGAAGAAAGCGGACATCGGCGTGGCCATGGGTATCACCGGAACAGACGTATCGAAAGAGGCCGCGGACATGGTGCTCCTGGACGATAACTTCGCGACGATTGTTGCGGCAGTCGAGGAGGGGCGCGTTATCTTCGACAATATCAAAAAATTCGTTAAATTCTCTGTGGGGGGCAATATCGGGAAGATACTGGTTGCACTGCTGGGCCCCCTGCCGCTGCTGGGGCTCCCCCTGCCACTGCAGCCGCTACAGCTGCTATGGCTGAACCTTCTGACCGACGGATTGCTGGGACTGGGCATGGGCGTCGAGCCGGCGGAGAAGGAGGTCATGCATCGTCCGCCCGCACGGCCCGGTGAAAGCTTTTTTGCGGGCGGGATGACGGGCTACATCCTCATGGTAGGGCTGCTCACAGGAGCGGCGGCGCTTGCCACCGGCCTCTACTATTATCATACGGGGAGCGCCTACTGGCAGACCATGATATTCACGGTGCTCTGCTTTTCGCAGATCGGGCAGGCGCTGGGGACACGGTCCGTCACCGAATCATTTTTCAAATCAGGCGTTCTTTCCAACCCTGTGTTACTGGCAATGGCGGCAGCGGTGGTGCTGGCGCAGCTTGGGTCGATCTACCTCCCCGTCATGAACCAGTTCGTCCGTACGGTTCCACTGCCGGTTGCGGACATGGCAATCGCAGTTGCGGTGAGCAGTGTGGTGTTTTGGGCGATCGAGATCCAGAAGCTTCTGAGGCGATGGCGCAGGAGATAATGTGAGGAGGATTGGAGGGGGTCCTATGGGGGGGATGGTCCAGTTCAGTGGTAATGGTTACCGCGGCGACATAATGGTGTGCCTGCTTCCTTTTCCCGCAGGAAAACCGGGGCCCTGAACCCGGGATGTGGAGAATAGGATACCGTACTACCGATAACTATCGGTACTGTACGAAGGAAAACGGATGGCAGTGCTGAATCGGCGCCGTTGAATGCGGCCCTGACCCTCGGCTGGCAGGAAAATTCGATGCGCTGATCCCAGAATCTGCGGCAATGGAGACCCGGAACCCGGAGGAGTTGTAATCATCCCCGCCGGCCCAGAATCACCCGGATACCCTTAAGGATCTCCTCCATGGCCGCACGGTCGATGGTGCCGCCGCCGTAGCGGAAGAAATAGACCCTGTCCTTGATCAGGTCCAGGGACTCGCCGGCGGCGTCCCGCGCCGCCAGGGCCAGGGCCCGGTCGGCCCGCTGCAGGAAGGCGCCCCTGTCGTCGGCGCGGTAGCTGTCATCGAGCTCTCTCAGCACCAAGGCAACGGCATCCTCCCCGTTTTTCCCGACGGCGTCGCTCTCCTCAACCTCGGTTTCACGGCGCACCATGCGGAAGCGCTTCCGTTCCCACAGTATGAAGAGCGCCAGGGCGCCGCCCACCAGGACCGCCCCGGCACCGATCAGCACCGGGTTGAAGTCCACCGTCTGGCCGCGGTCGCTGTCGAATCCCATGCGGCCGGCGGCGCCGTCGCCGGTGGCCAGGAATGAGATGGGACCGGACCTGGCCGTTTCGTAGCGGCCGGTCCGCGGATTGAAATAGGTCATCGCCACGGAGCCGGCATCGACCTTCCCCGCCTTCGTGGGGATCAGTGTGACGGTGAATTTCTTCGTCCCCTCGAGCCCGCCGTCAGATACCCTGTAGCGGGGCTCCCCCTCCTCCACGATCACCTTCACCTCCGGCAGGTCATGCTCGAGCCGCGGCCGGGACATGGATATGAAGTTCCCCGAGCCGCTCACGATGACCTTCACCCGCTTCTCCTGGAAGACCCTGACATCCCCCGTCTCGTACTCCGAGGAGAGCGTGAAGATGCCCACATCCCCCTGGAAGGTGTCCGGCGCTCCCGGGGGGAGCGGATTCACCCGGACCGGCAGGGTGTCGAAGCCGATAGTGCGCTGCTGGTTGAAGGGGAGGGGCCGTCCGAAGAAGGAGAACTGGTCCGGCATATCGGTGCTTATCACCCCGAGGCCCCCTCCCACGTAGAATGAGCCGGTCCTCGCCGGTATGAGCGCGTATGCCGTTATGCGGGTCTTCGTAATGTCGCCCCCGGCGCTCTTCTCGGTCCCCTGGGTCTGCTCCGCGTCTATCTGCTGGATCACGAACCCGTCGGCGGAGGGATTCTTCTGGAATCCGTCGAGGGAGAAATTGACCCCCGACGAGAGGATGTAGTAGTTCATCACCACCGGCTCGCCCACGTAGACGCTGTTCTTCGACAGCTGCACCTTCGTCGCCAGCCGGCCGGATCCGTCCCCCCGTTCCGCGCCGGAGGCAACCGGCCCGGGCACGACCTTCAGAATCACCTGGCGGGAGCTCACGTTGCCGGCGTCGGTCCGGAAATGGAAGGGGGGGATGGCGTAGGTGCCGGGGCGCTCCCCCCGCAGCGCGAATGAGATCACCACGCTCGCCGACTGCTTCCAGTTGATGATCTCGATGTTCCTCTGCATGCCGGCATAGGAGATGTCGACGCCGGGGACCCGGGGGACCTTGAGGGGCTCGATGTTTTCGCCCCTGGTGAAGGTCACCCTGAGCATGGTGGAATCGCCCGCCGAGATGACGCTCTGCTCCAGCACCGTCTCCAGCTGACCCGGCGATGCGGCCCCCACGATCAGCAGCGCCGCCAGGGCGGCCACGATCCTACCACGGTTTGTCAAGCTGCCGACTGTCATTCCCCTTTCCCTTGTACCTGCGTACCGGATTCTGCTTCATCGTGTCCAGCAGATTTTTTATCTGCGCCCTGTTCAGCCCGCTCCCCTGCCCCTGGCGGTCCCGGTCCTTCTGCCGCTGGCTCTGCTTGTTCCTGTCCTTGTCCTTCCCCTGCTGCTTGTCCTTCCCGTCCTTGCCCTGGCCGCCCCCCTGCTTCTGCTTCTCCCTGTCCTGCTTCTGCTTCGCCAGCAGGTACTCGATGTTCTTCTTGGCCCGCTCGTATCCCGGGTCTATCTTGAGGGCGTTGATGTAGCTCTGCACCGCCTCCCGGTACTTCCCCTGCTTCACGTAGGCGTTGCCGATGTTGAAGAATGCCTTCTTCTGAACCTCCTTATCATCGCTCTTCAGCGCCTGCTCGAAGCCGGCGATGGCCTCGTCGTGGAGCTCCGCCATGTAGTCGGCGTCGCCGATGTTGAACATAAGCTTCTTCTTGTGCTCCTCGCCGGGGGCGTATTTTTCCGCCCGCCGGTAGAAGGTCTTGGCGGCGTTGTATTTCTTGTCGGCGAATTCACGGTTCCCCTTTTCCACCTCGTCGTGGAAGGGGTCGATCCATGCGGTGCTCAGGAGGCAGCCCGAGACGATCAGGAGGTGCGCCAGCCCTTGTTTGACTCTTCCCTTCAGCTTCATATCCTCTTCCGCTCCGTCATCATGAGCTCCGCCGAAAGTAACACTAGCAGCAGTAGCGCAAAGATCTGATAACGCTCATGGCGCTCCCGGATGACCCTGGAGCCGTACTGGTTGCTCTGCTGGTCGTCGATGATCTGGAGGATGAACCCCAGGCCGGAGAGGTTGTCGGAGATGTCGATGTAGGAGCCCCTGGTCACCGTGGCGATCCTCTTCAGCAGCGTGTCGTTCTTCCTGGTGCGCACCAGGTTGTTGGCGTCGTCCCTCATGTAGCTCCTGCCAGAGGTATCGTCCTGGGACAGGGGCACCACCTCGCCGGACCTCTTGCCGATGCCCACCGCGTACACCGCCACGTCCATCCTCCTGAGGCGGTCGATGTACTCGTCGTACCGCCCCTCGTTGTCCTCGCCGTCGGTGATGAGCACCAGCATCTTCGAGGTGAGGCTCTTCTTCTGAAAGACCCTCGATGCCTCCTCGAGGACGCGGCCGAAGTCGGTCCCCTGGAGGGGGATCGAGTCGGGGGAGGCCGAATCCAGGAACATCGTGAAGGCGCCGATGTCGTTGGTGAGGGGGCACTGCAGGAAGGCGTCCCCGGCGAAAAGGATCAGGCCGATGCGGTCCCCCTTGAGCGACTCGGCGATCCAGCGTATCGCCTCCTTGGCCCTGCCGAGCCTGCTGGGCTGCACGTCCTGTGCCAGCATGCTGCGGCTCACGTCCAGGGCCACCAGCACATCGGAGCCCTCGTTGCGCACCTCCCTGGTGGTCTCCCCCCACTGCGGCCGAAGCAGCAGGAAGCCGGAGAGGAGTATGGAGAGGATCATCAGGAGGTTCTTCGCTGCGGTGATGCGCCTCGACCCCCGCACCAGGTTGTCCCAGGCGCTTTCCGTGACCAGCAGGGACATCATCCGCCGCTTCCACCAGAGGTAGAGCACGAAGAGCGCCAGGACGACGAGGGTCGCCGCGGCGATATAGATCAGGTACCGGTAGTTGCCGAAGGCTATCATGGGATCTTCCTGTACACCGCCGACCTCAGGATCACCTCCAGCAGGAAGAGGATGATCCCCGCCACCAGGAACAGGTGGAACTTGTCGTAGAATTCATGGTAGACCCTGGCCTCCACCTCGCTTCGCTCGAGCCGGTCGATGTCCCGGATGTTCTCCCAGAGCACGCCGCTGGAGGTGGCCCGATAGAACTTTCCACCGGTCACCTTCGCGATCTCCCTGAGGCCCGTCTCGTCGAACTGGTTGCGCAGGTAGTTCTTCCCGAAGAAGATCCCCTGGGGGCTCGGGTAGGGGACGAGCCCGTCGCTCCCGATCCCCACGCAGTAGACCTTGATGCCCATCTCGGCCGCGGTCTTGGCGGCCGTGTCCGGGTCGATCTTCCCCTTGTTGTTCACCCCGTCCGTGAGGAGCAGGATGATCTTGCTCCTCGCCTTGCTCTCCAGCATGCGTGACGTGGCCAGCGCCAGGGCGTCGCCGATGGCGGTGCCGTCCACCGGTACCGAGTCGAAGTCGATCTCGTCGGTGATGTCCATCACCATCTGGCGCTCCACGGTGAGCGGGCACTGCAGGTACGCCTCGCCGGCGAAGACCACCATCCCCACCCGGTCGCTCTTGCGCTTCGATACGAAGTCCTTAATAACCTGCTTCGCCACGGCGAGACGGTTGTTCGGCTGGAAGTCCTCCCCCTGCATGGAGCCCGATGCGTCCAGCGCGATCATGATGTCGATGCCCAGGTTCTTCACGCTGGAGTAGTCGATCCCCCTGCCTGGCCGCGCTACCGCCAGTATCAGCAGGAGGATCGCGGCGAACCTGAGGATCGGCAGGAAGCGGTAGGTGAGGGATCTGAAGGAGTCGCGGCGCTTCAGTACCCGCTCCGACGATGCGGCGAAGGCCGATTCGCGGTTGAAGAGGCGGCCGTAGAGGTACCACGCCGCCATGGCCGCGTAGGGGACCAGGAGCAGCAGGAAGAGCGGGTTCTTAAACTCTATCTGTCCCATATCCCTCGTCCCGTGCCATGGTCTCGGCGAGCTTCTCCAGGAGCTCCAGGTTCATGGTGAGCGTCTCGGCGGTGGGGGAGAACTCGGCGAACTTCGAGAGGTCCCAGAGGTTGAAGCATTTGCCGATGTCGTCGGCGTAGCGCTTCAGCCGCTCCCGGTGCAGTATCCTCTTCATCGCCGAAAGGATCTCGTCCGATGTCATCTCCACGGCGTCGAAGCGGTACTGCCGCGACAGGAATCTGCGGAATACCATGGAGATGCCGAAGACGTATTCCTCCACCGCCCCCCCTGCGATGAGGCCCCGGGGATCCAGCCCCGCCATCTCCTTCCAGAAGAGCTCGATGGGGGGGACCGCGGGTATCGCCGCCCTGCGCTCCTCCATGACCCTTCTGATCCGCCGGTACAGGAACACCCCGGCCACGGCCAGGACGATCAGGCCTGCGATGAGGAGGATCAGCCTGGTGTAGTTGCCGGAGAGCCGGAGGGGGGGCTCGATCTCCTGGAACTCCCCCTTCTCATTGAGGCTCTTGATGGTGATCTCCGGAACCTTGTAGCCGATTGCGGCCTTGTCGGTGTCCCGTATCTCCACCTCCGGCAGCGTGTGCCTCCCGGGACGGTAGTAGGACATCTGCAGTATCACGGTGATGTCGGTGATCTCCTTTTCGGAGCGGTCGTCCTTCACCGCCTTGTGTATGATGTAGAGCGGTACGCTCTCCCCGGGGTCCTCTTCCTCAGGCTCGCCCCCCGGCGGTGCCGCCGGAACCGCCGCCTTCCCCTTTTCCGGGTAGGCCACGCGCCGCTCAGGCAGCAGGATGTTCACCCCGCCGATGTTCTTCCCGGCGATGTTCACCCGGTACTCCAGGACGTCGCCGATGGTGGCGGTCGCCGGTTTCACCGTGGCGCGTACCGCCGGCGCGTTTTTTTCCTGGGTGCCGGCCGGGAGAGATCCTGCGGCCAGGAGTATCATCAGCACGACGATGGCGGTTCGTGGCGTCTTCATGGTCATCACATCGATGCGGTCAGCTTGGTCCTGTTGCGCTTCTCGAAGAACTTCAGTATCGGCACCTCGATCGGCTCCGCGGTGTTCAGGAGGATGTGGTCGAAATCGGCGAGCTCCTGGAAATTCCCCGGCTCCGGCAGCGCGTCGGAGAGGAAGACCTTCCCGCTCTCCAGGTCAACGAACTCGGCCAGGCCGAATATCCGCATGTCCCGCTCCAGCGGGTCCACCACCTGGACAGGGATGATGTCGTGCTTCCTTCTGAGGAGTTTCATCTTCAGGGCGAAGTCCTCGCGATGGTCCATGAAGTCCGATATGAGGAAGACGATGCTGCGTTTTTTCATCACCCGCCGCACGAAATCCAGGGCCAGGGAGATGTCGGTGTTCCTGCTGGCGGGCCGGCAGGTGAGGATCTCGTCCAGCACCTTCAGCATGAACTTCCTCCCCTTGCGTGGCCGGATGAAGCGCTCGACGCGGTCCGAGAAGAGGAGCACGCTGATCCGGTCGTGGTTCAGCTGCGCCAGGTTCAGGAAGATCGTGGCCACCTCCAGGATCACCTCGCGCTTGCTGGTGTGGCTTCCGAACTCCGTGGAACCGGAAACGTCCACCATCAGCACCACCGAGAGCTCCCGCTCCTCGATGTACTCCTTGATATAGAGGTGGTTCATACGGGCCGAGACGTTCCAGTCGACGCTCCTGAAATCGTCGCCGTACTGGTACTCGCGCACCGTGTCGAAGGAGAGGCCGTAGCCCCGGAAGGCGGAGTGGTACTCTCCGACGAACATGGTGTTCAGCTTCTTCCCGGTGCGGAGCCGTATCTTCTTGATCAGCGACAGCTCTCTGGATTCCACTGCTACGGGACCTCCACCGAATCGAAGAGGAGGCGCACCACGTCGTCCGGTCCCTTGCCGTCGGCCTCCGCCTCGTAGGAGAGGATGATGCGGTGCCTGAGGACGTCGGCGCCGATCTCCTTCACGTCGTCGGGATTGACGAATCCTCGGCCGCGGATGAAGGCGATGCACCGCGAGGCCTTCATCAGGGCGATGGACGCCCTGGGGCTCGCACCGTACTCGATGTACTTCTTCACCTCCTTCCGCGAGGGCTTCCGCGTCTCGGCCACCAGGGAGACGATGTAGTCGATGAGCTTCTCGTCGATGTAGATGGAATCGATCAGCCCCTCCTTGTCGGCCACGGCCTGCGGTGGTACCACCCGCTGTACCTTGTCCACCGTGATCTCGTTGAAGCGCATCAGGATCTCCCGCTCCTCTTCGAAGGTGGGGTAGTCCACCAGCACCTTCATAAAGAAGCGGTCCAACTGCGCCTCCGGGAGGGGGTAGGTCCCCTCCTGCTCGATGGGGTTTTCCGTGGCCAGCACCATGAAGGGGCGCTCCAGGGGGAAGGTCTCGTCGCCGATGGTGACCTGACGCTCCTCCATACACTGCAGCAGGGCGGACTGCACCTTCGCCGGGGCCCGGTTGATCTCGTCCGCCAGGAGGAGGTTCGTGAAGATGGGCCCCTTCTTGGTGAAGAAATCCAGGTCCCGGGGATTGTAGATCCTGGTGCCGATGAGGTCCGCCGGGAGGAGGTCCGGCGTGAACTGGATCCTGGCGAAGCCGGTGTCGATCGCCCGGGAGAAGGCCCTGATGGTCAGTGTCTTGGCAAGGCCCGGGAGTCCCTCGATGAGTATGTGCCCCCGTGAGATGAAGGCGATGAGGATGCGGTCGATGAGCCTCTCCTGGCCCACGATCACCTTGCCCACCTCGGACTTGATCCCCGCCACAAAGCCGTTTTCGGCCTTCACCCTTTCTGTCAGTTTTTCTATCGCTGCGTAATCCATATGCTCGGCTCCGGAATGATAGGATCGGAGGTTCCCCTGGTCCCTCCGCGAAATAAGTGATACAATCACGACAGGTTTTCTGTCAATAGAATTACACTGCGGACCCTCGCGGTGTAAACGGATAATTAGTGATCCCGGCGGGAAAATTGTTACACCCTGTTACAATTGCCCCCGCGGGGGATGCCGGGAAACGGCAAAGGCGACGTTCGGGACCGTCGCCTTTGCATGTACAAGTGCATTTGTGAGGAGAGATAATAATTATATCATCGCCACTCGGATCGCCCTGGGACCTCTGTCGCTCTTTTCTATTTCGAACTGAACCTTCGCTCCCTCTTTGAGCGTTTTGAAGCCTTCACCGAGAATCCCGGTGTGATGGACGAAATAATCGTTTCCATCCGTTGAAGAGATGAAACCGAAACCCTTCTGGTCATTGAACCATTTAACTGTACCCTGAGACATACAACGACTCCTTGAAGATTTGATCCGGGACGTATCCCTCGTGTTAAGTCTGAGTACTACTATGGATTTTACCTGGATTTTTAGGTAAGACTATAGAAGACATACGGACTTAATCATTGCAACACAATCTACTCCCGTATAAAAAAATGTCAACAAATTATCAGCATCTGTGCTGCAATAATTGCTGCCCCTGTAAGACCGAAGACGTTTTTTGCGGCAGCGGGACGATATTCTTCTTGCTATACGGAGGTGCGGCGATGTTGTTGGATACACAGGGGGAAGGATCAGGTGGAATGAAATCTGAGATCGACGGCATCTACAGTGAGATACAGTCGGCGGTGAACCGCGAGCGCCTGACTGAGATATCATCGGACATCATCGCCAGGTACCGTGACCGCGACATCGACGGCCTCTCGTGGTACGCCTCCCTCCTGGATCTCCAGTTTTCAGAGCAGAATCTGAACAGGGTCTTCGCAAGGATCATCCAGTCCTATCATCCGGACAAGCTCACGACAATCCAGGCGGAGTTGGAGCGGTCGTACCGTGACGGCGATGAGGCGGCGCTGCGCCGGCTGCGGCAGGCATTCATATTCAAAGAGGCGCCGCGGGGCGGGCGCCGCAGGGAGGAGCCCGCCTTCGAGTTCGAGGAGGAATACCGCTACGACGATGAGTACGAATACCGCGAGGAGGAGTTTACCGGCGAGGAGGAGGGGGTCTTCGATGACGACGAGGGATACGACGAGGAGGAGCTGGCCGGAGACGGGTGCGGCGGCGAGGAATTCGGCTTCATCGAGGCCATACACAGGTACGTCTTCGGGAACCTCGATTTTACGATGAACAGCCATGACATCATGAACCTGGAGGGGGAGCTGAACCTGTCGGATTACGAGATCGGCGACCTCAATGGTATCGAGCACTGCGTCAACGTCGTGAGCATCAATCTCTCCGGGAACAGCATCTACCGCGTGTCTCCCATCGCGGCCCTGGGCAAGCTGGAGAGCCTCTTCCTTGCGGAGAACAACATCGACAATATCGACCCCCTGGCGCACTGCGCCTCCCTCGCGGAGCTTGACCTCTCCTACAACGACATCGAGGACGTGTCGGCGCTTCTCCGTCTGAAGAATCTGCGCTATGTCAACCTTATCGGCAATCCCCTGGAGGACCGCTCGGTGATCGACGAGCTGGCGAAGCGGGGCGTTCTGGTGCTCTACTGACCGGCGGCTCCCCGATCCACCCTGCCGTTCGGCTGACCCGGGGTGAGCCTCCTGTGGGCGCCGCCGATCGAAAAGCCCCGGTCCCCTTCATCAGAATAGATGATGTCTCCCGAGTCCATCATGAAGAACATGTTGGGGCTGCAGGAGGGGAGGGGTGCGATCCGCCTCCCCAGTGCGAGCTGGACCGACGCCCATGCGAGGTTTTGGCCCGCCACCGCGGAGAGGTACGCCCACTCCGGAAACCCGCCTATTATCCGCAGGAGAAAGAGCTCTCCGTCGTGTCCCCGCCTCACCATCTTCAGCCAGCAGGGCCCACCCCACTTCAGCTTCCCAATGACGCTCCCGATGAAATCCAGGATGGCGGGATCGCTGGCGGTCGTGCCGGCGCTGGCGTCTACCCCCCCGGTGAAGCTGATCAGCTTCACCGGCACCGCCCCGATGCACCCCCCCCTCCCGTCCCCCAGGGCGACTGCGTCGTAGCGGTCACCCACGATGAATTCCCGTACGGACACCGGGTGCTTCCAGTCGTAGCTGTAGATCTTCAACAGGTGCTCGGCGGTTGAGGGGGTGAAGGCGATGATGGTGTTGTCGAACCGGCTTTTCAGGATGACCGGGAACTGCAGCTCCTGGCCGAAATCGTCGCCGATTTCCGGATCGGCAGCCTCCACCTCCGCCGGCACGCTGATCTGAAGATCCCGGCAGGTCTGGTGGAAGCGGCTCCTCGATTCCTGAAGGCCGGTATCGGTTCCGGGAAGGCAGAGCGAGATCCCCATCCTCTCCAGGTCGCCGGCGATGGCGGTGAAGCCCGCGATCTCAGCGCCCAGGGTGGGCACGATGACATCCACCGGCGTCCTGTTCTGTATCTCCTCGATCGTATCCCACAGCGTTTTCATGGGGGTGTTCTCGGGAGGGTAGGGGATGGCGTAGGTGCAGTTGCAGAGGCCGTCCCCGTGGTCCCCGAGATCGTGGGTGTCATAGGCGATCCCCACTATCTCGCCGGTGAAATCGCCGCTGGCCCGCAGCGCCCTGGCGACACCGGCGCCGGGACCCCTGGACCCGTAGATCCTGAGCCCTGACACCGCAACGCGCACATTGTTAGGATCCATGATTATTCCTCTTGTTCCTTGTATGGTATGTCCGGCGGTTCATGTCAGGGGCGCCGGCCCGGCTCCGGACAATGCGCGTCGTCCGGGGGAGGTGCGGTTGCGGAGGTCGGCCGGGAGCTCCGCAACCGCCGTTTGTTGAGAACCGTTGTCACCCCTGTCTGCCCGCCTACTTTTTCGGGGGCTCCTTCCCGAACCTCATGCCCGGGCCCTTCATCTCGACGCGCTCGATGAAGCTGTCGTGATTGGCGTCCAGCTTTTCGAACATCCCCCTGTGGAATGTATCCCACTCGGCTCTGGATATCTTGCCGTCGTTGTTACCGTCCATCTTCTCCACCGGCATCTTACCGAAGCGTGCGCCGTGGGGCGGCTCCCCCTTACCCATGCCCCCGGGAGGAGGACCCATCTTCTTCATGTGGAAATCACGCAGCTCATTGTCCTCAAGGTTCCCGTCGCCGTTGTTGTCGATCGACGAAAACTCGGCTATCCTGCTCTTATGAAAGGTCTCCCACTCAGATTTCGAGATCTTCCCGTCTCTGTTGGAATCCATTGCCGCAAAGGGACCGCCGTGCCCCTGTGCCGACGCGTAGAGGGCGCAGGAGAGCGCCATCGCGGAGACAGCCGCAACCGTTTTCCAAAATCTCATAACGAACCTCCGAAACGTGGTGATATCGCTGCCGCGCGGTGCGCCATGGCGCCTCCCGCCGCGGTGTCGATGGTGAGATGGTACTGAATTTCAGTATGAAATCGACCTCGCCGTCAAGGATGGACCACTATTTCCGGCTCCGGCGAGGTTTTTCTGTGCGGCGCGGAGTCCTGGCGGGGGCCTAGCCCTGGTCGCCGGCCCTGGAGGCCTGAGTTTTCCGGTATTCCGTGGGTGACAGGGCGGTGTGCCGCTTAAAGACCGTGTTGAAGGCCGACTTCGAATTGAAGCCGGAATCGTAGGCGATCCTCAGGATCGTGTGCTCCCGGTACTTCCCCTGGCTCATGCGCCTGATCGCCTCGCCGACCCTGTACTCGTTCACGTAGGTGTAGAAGTTCTTGTGCAGCCGCTCGTTGATTATCTGGGTGATGTAGTGCTTCGGTATCTCCAGCTGTTTCGATACCTCGGCGATGGTCAGGTCCCCCTGGAGGTACGGCTTTTTCCGGTTCATGTAGTCCTCCAGGGCGGCCAGGTAGCCGTCGGCATCCTCCTCCTTCAGGCCCGATTTTTCGTATCGCTTTTCCGGTTGCCGTTCCTCCCTCACGCCGTCTCCCCCCTCCCGCAGAACCGCCGGCTGGTTCAGTGAGAAAAAGCTGAAGGCGTATATGAAGAAGGTGATGGCGGCCCACCGGGATAGGGCGGCAGCCTCAAGCCGGTGGATGCGCGGGATCGTCACCGCGCCCAGGAGGACCAGCAGGACGAAGAGGTACGCCAGTACGAAGCTCAGGGCGATCCAGAAGAGCCAGAGGAGCGTTACCCGGTGCGACAGGTGCGAGTAGTAGTCCCACAGGCGTTCCCGGTGGCGGCGCAGCAGATGGAACAGGACCGCGGAATAGGTTATCATGGAGACCATGGCGGCGATATCGCAGGCGGCGTAAAGGGACCGGGGGGGGCCGCCGGCCGGTGAGAAGGGGGGATGCTGCGGCAGCGGGCCGGGGCCGCAGACCAGGCCGGCAGCGGCGGCCAGAACAAAGGGGATGCCGTGCAGCAGCCGTGCCGGAGAAAACCGTCCCCCCGTGCCGGTCATGGAACCGGTGTAGAGAAGCAGGAGCGGTCCGTAGGCAAGGGGGAATGCCGGCGAGGCCAGAAGACGCGGGATGACATGACCGGCAACGGCGAGCTTCATGGCCAGGAGCTGCCCCACCAGGGGGAGCGAGAGGAGGGCCATCAACAGCGCCGCCGCCCTGTCGCCGGGCCTGGCGGGATCCCGGATGACGAAGAAGAAGGCCATGAAGAGGCCCTGGGCCGTTCCTATGTACAGTACCGGGAGCATGCAGAGCGGCCCCTCAGAAGGGGGATCTTCTCCCCTCGTGCGGCGGCATGTCCGGCATCCCCTTGGGGGGAGGGCCCCCCTGCCCCCAAGGGGGGCCGTGAAGCTCATCGTCAGAGCAGACGCCGTCGCCGTCTCTGTCCCTGGCGGTGAATTCGGATGCGTGGTGATCGGTCCATTCCGCCTTCGAGATCCTGCGGTCGCCGCTGGTGTCTATACGTTCGAAGAGCATCTCGGCGGGAGGTCCCGGCATGCCGTCTTCCCCGAAGCGATCCCGGAATTCCCGGAGGTCCAGGAGGCCGTTGCGATCGCCGTCCATGGCGCCGAAGAGGGATACGGCGCCGCCCATCCACTCCTCCCTGGCGATCCTACCGTCGCCGTCCGTATCGAACTGCAGGAGCTTCGGACCGTAACCGGGGGGCGGTCCGTGCCGGCCGCCGGGCTCGCTCACCATCATGAGTACGATGAGGAGGGAGATGAATATGAGCGCCGAGGCTCCCGCGATCAGCTGTGTCTTCATGCATTTCACCGTATGAACAGCAGTATCATGATTGCGTAGGGGATAAGGGGGGTGAGCGGCGTGGAGCTGGAGAGGCCGCCGGCGAGCAGGAGAGTGCACCGTGCGCCGTGATACCTCTTCTCATCGGCGAGGAGCCGGTGCGTCCGTAACCTGAAACGGCAGGCCGGCATGGAAACGTGATTCAACAGCCGAGAGATCATATCGCCTCCCGCCGGCGGGTGAGATGCCCCACGGCGTGAAATCTCCTTAAGGAGGAACCTGCCCGCCTCCGGTATCACTCATCCCACGCCCTGCCTGGCGTGATTTCCCGGGACTGCGGCGTCCCTTAATTGGTGGCGCTCAGGCACCTTTTGTTACCCTGAAAAGTGACGATGCTATGGTAGTTGAGGAGCCCCGGGGGGGGGCAACAAAAAAACGGGTGCTCCGGGGCCCCTTCAGCGGTCCCGCAGAGGGGGGCGCAGCCTGGGTGGTGATGGGGTGAACGGGGGCGGTGTGTATCGATTTCACCGGTGCGCCCCCGGCGGTCCGTTACGACGATTTTCGCACCACGGCCTCCAGTTTCACCGCCTTCTCGCTGATGAGCCTCGAAAGGTCGATGATCACGCTGTTGGCCTGGGATATCTCCATGGCCATCTCGGAGAGGCGGTCGATGGTCTTCTGCGTCTGCGCCATGGAGTTCTTCTGCTCGTTCGTCGAGGCGGCGATCTCCCGGGAGACCCGCTCGATGATGCCGGCCTGGGCGATCACCACCTCCAGGGCCCGGTTCTGCTTCGCCATCATGTCCCTGACCGAGTTGAAGCCGGAGCCGATGGCGTTCAACATCCTGAGGATGGTGTCGGTGGATTCCCTGGTTTCCGCCACGATCCTGGTGCCCGACTCGATGTCGCCGATGATCTTGGATATCTGCCTGGTGATCTCCTTGGAGTTGTCCGAGGTGGCCTGGGCGAGCTTGCCGATCTCGTCCGCCACCACCGCGAAGCCGCGGCCGTACTCGCCGGCACGGGCCGCCTCGATGGCGGCGTTCAGGGAGAGGAGATTGATGCGGTCGGATATGTCGTCGATGATGGCGATGAACTGGTTGATCGCCGTCCCCCCGGCGTTGATGATGCTCATGGTGTCGGTCATCATCTGGAGGCTCTCCCCGGTGGCGGTGGTGGAGTTCAGTATCATGCTGATGCTCTCCTCCACCTTCCGGTTCTCTTCCAGGAGGTTCTTCTGCGCCGTGTCCAGCTCGTCCACGAGATGCATCGACTTCTCCCCCTCCCGCTGCTGGCTCACGGTGGAGCTGTAGATGGTCTCCACCGAGGCGGAGAGCTCCTCGAAGGTGGCGGACATCTCCTCGCTGGTGGAGGACTGCTCCATGGAGAGGCTGGAGAACTTCTCGGTGATCTCCTGGAGCTGGTTCCCCACCATGACGAAGTCCTCCGAGATGGCGGTGGCGGTCTTCACGATCCCCTCCAGGTGGCCGGCCCGCTCGGTGGCGGTCCTCTCGCTCTCCCGCTGCTCCTCCAGGAGCAGCTCCATGCTCCTTCTCATGACGTTGATGTTGTCCGCCAGGGCCAGGGAGAGGAAGATCACCACCATGGAGGAGCCGATCTGCAGCCCCCAGTCGGTGACGAACATGGGCGGCAGGACGTTGAAGGTCTTGAGGACGTAGCAGACGATGCCCACCACGAGCCCGGTGAAGCCGAAGAGGATGAACCGCCCCGGCCTGGAGCCGCGGATCGTGGCGTAGATGACGCATCCGATTATGGTCAACGACAGGATCCCCACCAGTGCCGTGGCGCCCCGAATAGCCAGGGAGTAGGGGGCGAAGAGACTGATGGCGGCCCAGGTAAACCCCGGCACGACGACACCGAAAAGCAATATCCTGTCCATGACCCTGAAGAGCCGGCGTGTCTCTATCACCGATCTCATATAGGCGGCGGCGAGGGCGACGGCGATGCATATGAAAAAGGGGAGCGCCAGCATCGTCATCCACTGCGCCCGGGGCCAGAGGTACTGGAAGGAGTAGCCGTTCAGCGTCATCTGCATCACGATGTATGCCGCGATGAAGAGCACGTAGAAGAGGTGGCCCCGCTCCCTGGTGCCGAAAAAGATGAAGAGGTTGTAGACCAGCATGCTCAGCATCAGGCCGTAGTAGAGCCACATGAGGGGAACGTCTGTCTGGCTCTTGTGTATGTAGGCCGTCTGTGACATGAGGACCGGGGTGAAGTTCAACGAGCTCTCCGTCTCTATCCGTATATAATAGGTGTGGGTGCCGGATCCATCCTTGAGCTGGAAGACGAAATTTTTGTCCTCGATCTCCCGCTGGCTGAAGGGGTATCTGGTCCCGGTCCGGTACACTCGGTAGCCCTCGGGACCGGGCCGATAGAACTCTATCAGGTTGAGCATGGGATAGGTGAGCTCCAGGAAGTGGTTGAGCGGTGCCTCGCCCCGGTTGTCCACAGAGAACCTGAACCAGTAGACCGAGGGGGTGAACCCGAAATTGATCGATTCCTTTTCCGACGACCTCCATCGCTGCCCCTGAAGGATATCCTGAAGGGAGAGATTTTTCCCCCTGTCCTCGATGTATTCGAAGCGCGTGCCGATCGTTTCCGAATGAAAGGAGTTGTCGACCCTGACGCTTTCCACGGCATACAGTGATACGGGAATAATGAAAACGAGTATGGCTATGACCGTGTAGTATGGTTTCATTGCAATCCACCGGATGTTGGTATGAGAATAGTAAAAGGGTGTAATTCAAAAAATCAATCGAAATTTATGCGGCGTATGCATTAATTATTGCCGGCGCTTGGCTGCCGCCCAACGCGCCGGCGGTCCGTACGACGATTTTCGCACCACGGCCTCCGGTTTCATCGCCTTCTCGCTGGGGGAAGCCCGTGTCCCCTCACTCCCGTGAGAGGGCGCTGACCGGGTGCCGGCTGGTGAGGCGATACCGCCCTTCCCGTCTCCCCCGGCACGGCGGCGGGGTTCGCGAAAGGACCCGGGTGGAGCGGGAGACCCGCGGCTGGGGCCGCCGCCGGTACGCACCGACAACGGCGCCGGGTTCATCCGCTAGGCCTTGTTGTCGGACCCCAGCACGTGGATGATCTTGTGCTTGTACAGTTCCTTCAGGGAATCGCGGGCCGGTCCCAGGTATTTCCTGGGGTCGAACTCGTCCGGCTTCTCGGCGAAGACCTTGCGGATCGCCGCCGTCATGGCGAGCCTGCCGTCCGAGTCGATGTTGATCTTGCACACCGCGGATTCGGCTGCCTTGCGCAGCTGCTCCTCCGGTATCCCCACGGCGTCCTGCATTTTGCCGCCGTACATGTTGATCTCCTGCACCAGCGACTGCGGCACCGACGACGAGCCGTGGAGCACGATGGGAAAGCCGGGGATGCGCTTCTCGATCTCGGCGAGGATGTCCAGGCGGATCTCCACCTTCTGGCCCGGCTTGAACTTATAGGCGCCGTGGGAGGTGCCGATGGCGATGGCCAGGCTGTCCACGCCGGTTCGCTTCACGAAGTCCTCCACCTCCTCGGGGCGCGTGTAGGAATGCTGCTCTGCCTTCACGTCGTCCTCCACGCCGGCCAGTATCCCCAGCTCACCCTCCACCGTGATATCGTACTGGTGGCAGTAGTCGACCACCTGTTTCGTCAGCTTTATGTTCTCCTCGTAGGAGTGATGCGATCCGTCGATCATGATGGACGAGAATCCGGTCTCGACGCAGCTCTTGCACAGCTCGAAGGTGTCGCCGTGGTCGAGGTGCAGGACGATGGGAATCGGATAACCGAGCTCCTTGGCGTACTGAACCGCCCCCTCGGCCATGTAGCGGAGGATCGTCTGGTTCGCGTACTTGCGGGCCCCTGAGGAGACCTGCAGAATGACCGGCGATTTCGTCTCCACGCAGGCCTGGATGATCGCCTGCATCTGCTCCATGTTGTTGAAGTTGTAGGCGGGGATGGCGTACCTGCCGTTTACCGCCTTCTTGAAGAGCTCCCTGGTGTTCACCAGACCGATATCCTTGTAGCTGACCATAGGTTTCTCCTTGTGGTTGTTGATTTCTCTATGAATAGGGATATGCACAGCGCCGCCGGCATGGCAAGAAAAAAATGAGTCCCCGGCGGGCCTTTCGGCTTGACAGGGCGGCCGGGTGATGAAAGAGTCCGGGGCATCGTTATGCCGGTATAAGAGGGGGGACATCCATGCAGTATGCCGCGGCGTTTGTCATCATCGGTCTGGTGATCCTGATCCACGAGGCGGGACATTTCCTGGCCGCCCGTATCACCGGGATCCCGGTGAAGATATTCTCGGTGGGCTTCGGCCCGCGGCTTTTCTCGCGCAGCATGGGTGGCACCGAGTTCAGGATATCCCTCTTCCCGGTGGGAGGCTATCTGCTTCCGGACATCGAGGACGAGAAGGATTACTTCGCGATCCCCATCTTGAAGCGCATCGTCTTTGCGGCCGGCGGGCCGGTCATAAACATCCTGGCGGCCGTCCTGCTCCTGGGCGTCGTCAGGGCCGCCCAGGGGGCCGGTCCGCTCGGGGCGGCGGCGGAGGGGATCGCCGACGCCGCGAGGACGCTGGCGGCCATGGCGGCCTCGATCCCGCGAATCGTCGGCAGCCCCGAATCCCTCTCCGGCGTGGTGGGGATCGTGGCCCAGGGGGGGGACTTCATCGCCGGCGGCCTTCTGCGGGCGCTCCGCTTCTCGGCCCTCATCAGCCTTAACCTGGCGCTGATCAACCTGCTCCCCTTTCCCGTCTTCGACGGCGGGAAGATGCTCCTCTGCGCGGCGGAGGGGCTGCATCCGGCCCTGCGGCGTCTCCACGTGCCGCTCAGCATCGCCGGGTGGGTTCTCGTCCTCTTCCTGATGGTCTACGTAACGGTGGTCGATATCGGCAGGATTATCTGACGGCTATTCCTTTATCATCTCCAGGCTTTCCTCGACGGTCTGGTCCACCGGCAGGTAGCCGCTAAGGTTGGTCATCTCGAAAAGCCGGGATATGCCCATCTGGGGGGCTGCGATTCTGATCTTCACGCTGTCATTGCAGAGCTTCCGCATGTGCAGGAGCGCCGCGAGCCCGGAGCTGTCGATGTAGTCCACCCCACCGAAATCGAGCACCACCTTGGTGAAGCCCTCTACCTGGATCGATTCGAGAAGATCCTTCATGATGCCGTCGGCGGAGAAGAGCTCTACGCTCGCCTCTATGTGGTAGACAGCGCAGCCGCCGCGCATTTCCCAGGTGATACGCATTATTCCTCCCCCTCTGCTCGAGAGACTGACGTGCAATTGATCATAGCAATATATCAAAATTAAAAGGCTTTTTCCACAGGAAAATGTAAAAAATAATTCACGCCCCGTACTTCATGCGCGAGATCTCCTTCACCTGCGCGGTGAGGTTTATGATGTAAGCGTTCCGCTCCTGGTGCATGGTCCCCTTCTCGTCGTATTCCCTGCGCACGATCTCCTCGATCGCCCGGCCGGCGTCACCCCCCGCCCTCTCCAGGTAATCCTCTATCAGGTCGCGGTATCCTGTCGTGGCGAGGATCGACGCTTCCATGAATTGCCGGGCGTCGTCGCCGGTGTAGACGAGGCCGTGGCCGATGCAGAGTATCTCCGGCCGGAGGTCGACGAGCCGCTTCAGCGATGCAAGGTACTGGTCGAAGGAGGAGAGGAACTCCGGGTGCACCGCGATCTCCTCGGCGCCCAGGGGGACCCCGGCCGCCTCGCCGGGGAAGAGGGCGCCGTACTGGGGGATGTAGTAGGCCAATGAATCTCGGGTGTGCCCCGGCACCTCCAGCACCCTGCAGGCGCAGTCACCCAGGTCGATGAGATCGCCCTCGTGAAGGGGCATGTCGATCGCCACCGGCTCCAGCGACACGTCCTCGTCCCCCGTTATTTCCGCAAAGAGGCCCCGCTGGATTTCGCTGAGGCGCCCCATCATCGCCAGGACTGATTCCTTCTGCAGCAGGCCGGTGATCAGAGGAGATCCCCCCACCGCAAGGCCGGGGATACTGCGCTTCAGGTAGGGCATCGAGCCCAGGTGGTCGTAGTGTGAGTGGGTGAGGAAGAGATAGTTGAGCCTTTCCGGACCGCCGAGGATCTCTCCGAGCGAGCGCAGGTACAGCGGCCCCATGAGGTTGATACCGGCGTCGATCATCAGGTTCTTTTCGCCGCCCCTAATGACGTATGCCGGATACATCGGGTTCGCCGCCACGGCGATCCTGTCGGTGATTGTGCCCTGCGCGTACTGTTTCATGTGAATATGGTACAGTTGCAATTCCCCGGAGGCCCTATCACACCATCACGGGTACGGCGGGGATGTCAAGACCTTTTCCGGCGGCCCGCACGTGCCGGGAAACGGGCGGGCCGCCGCGGCGCCGCCGGCGTGATCTAGAACTCGAAGCCGATCCGCACCTTCACGTTCCAGGTGTGCACCTCCGCCGACGGGAGGGTCAGGCCGTAGATGTCAGTTTCACCGACCGGCGTGATCATGTACCTGAAGCCGACGCTCACCGGAATCGCGAAGCCGCCGATCTCGAACCGGTACCCCGGCTCGATCACCACCCCGAAGGCGATGGGCCTGAATTCCTTGTAATCACCGGAGATCTCGGGCATCGGTATGGTTCCGGTGAAGGGACCGATCGTCGCGGTGATGTTGCCCAGCTTGACCGCGTAGGTTGAGGACATATGCACCGCCAGAAGGACGTCGGTATTGATGAAGAATCCGCCCACCCGGAAGGAGGGGCCCAGTTTGAAGCAGAAATAGTTGAGGCGCACCTTGATGGACCCGGTGAAGCCGTTAAAACTGGCGCTGAAGCCCGACAGAAGGGGGATGGTCACCGCGGGACCCGCCGGCGTGGCCTTGCCGTCGATCCTGAAGGGGAGGGAGTCGTATCCCGCCGCCGCGTGTACCCCGACGAAGCTGCTGAAGTAGTACAGGAAATTCAGTCCCACGTCGTAGGTGAACTCCGGCTCCGGGCTCCCCTTGAAGAAGTTGCTGAACTCGGGGGGGAGCGTCGGCTGGCCCACGCCGAGACCGACCGAGACGCCGAAGTACAGGTTGCTCCGTTCCGTATCGGCCCGTGCGCCCGACGCTGCCACGAGGAGTACGCATGTCGTCGCTAATACCGTTATGACAATTTTTTTCATCAAGACACTCCTTTTGCGTATTCTGGTATAGTACTCCCCGGCGAATTGCACACCGGCGGTATGAGAAAACCAGTCCCTGTCCGATTCCCGAACCGCCGGTGTTGGGTAGTATTGATCGATTTCAATTACAATTGATTGTGGCGTCCGTGTCAAGAAAAAAGAAGACAGCCCATGACCGAAATGTCGCCCCCCCGCCATGCCGCGGGCTCCCCGTTCCCCCTGCGTCCGGGAAAATTAGTACAATTCCGGCAATAATTTTCTCGATTTGTGTCACAGCAGTGGTTTTCATCAGTATATACGGTATCGGAGGGGAGAGGAGGTATCGGCGTGATGTACAACCCTTTCAGGAACGGCATTGTCGGCGGAACGGACGATGAGGAACTTCTCGCGGGGGCGCTTGGAGGGGACAGACAGGCCCTGGAGACGCTCGTCAGGCGCCACCAGCCGTGGATCTACAACATCGCCTGCCGCATGGTGCTGGATCTGGACGAAGCTGAGGACATCACGCAGGAGATCCTCATCAAGCTGATCACGCACCTGTCCGGCTACGATCCGGCCCGGGGCGCCTTCCGCACCTGGCTCTACCGGATCGTGGCGAACCACGTGCTCTCGCTCAGGAGGTCCCGCAGGGAGGAACCGCTGTCGGCGATGACGGCAGGGGGGGATTACTTCGCCGCCCTGGAGCGCATCGTTGACAGGAGGAGCTCCTCGATGCCGGAGAACCGCGTTCTCGCCGAGGAGTCCAGGATCACCTGCATCACGGGGATGCTCCTCTGCCTGGACAGGCGTTCCAGGATGGTCTTCATCCTGGGGGAGATCTTCGGCGTGGGGGACGCCCTGGGCAGCGAGATAATGGAGATCAGCAGGGCCAACTTCCGCACGATCCTCTCCCGCTCGCGCGGGAAAGTGTACAATTTCTTCAGCCAGAAATGCGGGCTCGTGGACGAGGGGAACCCCTGCCGGTGCTCCCGGGCGGTGGATTTCCAGCTCAAGATCGGGTTCATCGACCCGGACAGGCTCATCAGCGAGAGGGGGGGCATCCGGGTCTCCGAGGCGGTGGGGGAGCGGGTGAACGATCTCGAGCGCCGTTATTCCTCGAAGCTGCGAAGCCTCTACGGGGACGGGCCCTTCCTGGACCCCCCGGACATGGCGGAGTGGCTGCGGGACCTCATGAACAGCGGTGAATTCAGGGAGATATTCGATTAAACGATGCCAGGAGAGGTGACTATGGAAAGGATGATCGCGTACTGCGGCCTGGACTGCGCCGCGTGTCCGGTGTTCCGGGCGACCCAAAGCGACGACGACGCCGAGCGCGCCAGGGTCGCGGAGATGTGGGGGAAGCTCTTCAAGTTCGATTTCAAGCCGGAGCACATCAACTGCGACGGGTGCGCCTCCGAGGGGGGCAGGCTCTTCGGCCACTGTGCCAGGTGCGAGGTGCGGCGCTGCGCCAGGGAGAAGGGGCTTGAGAACTGCGCCCACTGCGGCGACTACATGTGCGGTACGCTCACCGGATTGCTCGACATGATTCCCAATCCGGCGGCGCGGAAAAACCTGGGGGAGATCAGGAGATCCCTGGGAAAAGAATGATTGCGGCACCCTGCGCCCCCACCGCGGGGGCGCAGGGTCTTCATTTTCATCTGCCGAAACGGTAGCAGACTCCCGCCGAGGGGTTCAGCCCGCTGATGTTGATCTCCTCCATGACGTTGGTCATGCAGAAGCAGTATTTTATCTCCACGACCAGGCTTATCGAATCGGACAGGTTGATGTGCGTCCCAATCATGAAATGGTAGCCGTAGGTGACGAAGTGGTAGGTTTTCCGCGCTGTGGGGCTCCTGTCGATCTTGTAATAGCCCCCTGCGCCGGCCCCGAGGTAAGGGGCCAGCAGCGACGGTTCCCGGAGGAGGCGCACGAGGAACGACAGCTGCAGGGGGAGAAGGTAGAAGTAGTGCCTCCTCGAGTCGTACCGGATCACTGTGAAGGCCAGGCCGGTAGATATGTCGAGGTTGCAGGTGTATCCGTCGAAGAGGGTGCAGGAGAGCGCGAAGGAGGGGACGGTGCCGTAGAAGTCCCTTGTCCCGTCCCCGGTAAAGTCCCAGGCGCCGATCTTCGCCGACAGGGAGACCGCCGCCGCGGGCGTGCGGAGCGCCATGATGCAGAGGATGGCGGCGATGCTAGTAATCGAAATTTGCCACCATCTCCCCGAATATGCCGATCGTGCGTACATTGATCCTTTCCGGTCCGATGTAGATATTGATCCAGGTGAAGTGATGGTACTCGCCGGGTGAGTGGTAGTGAAAGGGCTCGCCACCCCCGCCGGTGACGATGTAGAGTATCCCGTTTCTCCTGATAGAATAGAACGCCTGGACGTGTGATGAGATGACCAACTTCACCTTGCTGTGGGATTCGAATAGAGCCAGCAGTTCGAAGGTGTTCAGAATGTTCCCGGGAATCCCTGAACTCTGGAAGAGCGGCCTGTGCATTGCCAGGACGATTGTCTGGATGTCCCCCCTCCCCTGGGCAGTATCGAGCTCGTCTTCGAGCCATGCATACTGGGCGCCCCCGATGGTTTTCACCTCCCCCGGGACCTCGGTATCCAGGATGATGAAATAGAAATCCCCCTGGACGAAGGAATAGTAGCACCGGTACCCCTGGAGCGGTACGTTCTCCCTGAATATCGCTTCTGTCACGAGGCTGTCCACGTCGTGGTTTCCCACCGACGAGAATACCGGTATCGTGTCCGATACCAGCGAAGTGGCGCGGTGGAACTGGTTCCATTCCTGGTCGTTGCCCGGGTTCGAGATGTGGTCGCCGTTGATGAGGAGGAACCTGGGGGGCGGGACGATGGTGTCGATGATCTCCAGGAGCGATGTATAGGTGTCGTACCCGGCACGGATGTCCCCGATCACCGCAAATGACCAGTCCGCGTCGCTGTAGCGGGCGTCCTCTGCATCATGGCCGCATCCCGACGCCACGAGGAGCAGCACTATGGGGATGATTCTCATCATTGTGCGGTCCTGACGGAATCTCCTGTCGCCGCGTTGCGCAGCACGCTCGGTTCCAGTGAGCATCCATTGTTCTGCGTGCCAGACGTTGCTGGACGCGGCGTGTTGTGGACCGTGCCTGGGGCCCGTCATTCCGGGAAAAGCGGAGAGGGGGGATGCCGCTTCGGTATCCGGACTTCCCTCTTCACCGGAAACGACAGGGGCAAGGGCTGCACGGACTAGATGCTGAGCAGTTACAATATAGCGCCGGCGGCGGGCCGGATCAAGTTAAAATTCCCGCCCGGTTCCCCGCGGTACACGCACCGGCAGGTGCAGCCCTCACCCGTCCAGTTTCAGGGGATCGAGCCTCACCCCGGGGGTCATGCGCGCCAGGAAGCCAGGCAGGGCCTCCCTGGATATGAACGCCGGCTTCCTCACCGCGGTTTTCTCACGGTTCCTGTTCTCCCTGGTCAGCGATATCAGGGCCACGCCGCCGCAGCGTGTGCAGAAATCCAGGGAGAGGGTGAGCCACTGGTCGCCCTTGCTGAAGGACGGGATACCCTCCAGGCGCGAGGGATCTGCCGCGTCGACGGCCTCGATGATCCGATCCTCCTGGTCCGGCGGGTACATGGCCATGCCGTACTGGAGGACGTCGCCGCAGGAGCCGCATTTCCATACCCTGAAGGAGTTGTAGACGCCGAAGGCGCCGAAGAAGACTGCGAGAAGTGCCACCAGGTAGAACACCCACTGCGGCAGAAGGAAGCCGTGGATGCTCAGCGTGTAGTTCTTAAAGAAGGCCAGACCGATGAATACCACCCCCGCCGCCGCGAAGGCCATGCCGAAGAGCATCTGCCCGACGCTTATCCCCTTTCTGATGGATTCCTTTTCGCCCATTGTTTGTCTCCCTGTTGTATGATGAGTCATACTATGAACCCTTGATGCCGAAAAATAGCAATATTTTTTCAGGGGCCTATTCACCCATGGTGAAGTTGCCGTGCCGGTTCATCACCTCCAGCAAGCGCGGCCGCACCACCTCGTTGGCGACCTGTCGCTCCTCTGCTTTTCCGAGGTCCCTGCCGTAGTACCCGCTGAGCTCGAAGGGCTCCCCGAATTCGATCGTGAGCTTTACCGGGATGGTGAGGGGGGGGAAGATGATATCCGCCGCGCGGTGGTCCCTCGGGATCTCCTTCACGATGGGGCAGGCCTTGTGGAACCCGATCATGGCGGCCGGCACGATGGGGACCCGGTAGTGCTTGGCAAGGCGGATCACGCCGGGATAGAAGGGGCGTAGCAGGTTCCTCTTTCGGAAGGTGCCGGAGTTACCCTCGGGAAAGATCGCCACGAGCCCGGGGTAACGGCTCCCCCCCTCCCGAAGGCAGGGGTCGATGTACTCGTATCGAATTCCCCCGGTGAGCCAGAGTGGGATGCCGGAGCCGATAAAAAACTTCCCCCACCAGTGGTTCATGAAGTGCCAGGTGGAGTCGATGAGAACCTCGATGGGCCGTCCTGGAATGGCAAAGTAGCTCAGGGCGGTGATGTCCAGGTCGAAGCCGCCGCCGTGGTTGGCGGCGATGATGGCGGGCCCCGGGGGTATCCTCTCGGCGCCGATCACGCGAAGACGGTGGTAGAGGCGGTAGTACCACCTCGAGAGGGAAAGGCGGATGCGGTTGTATCCGGAGAATCTCTCGTAGTATTCACTCTCAAGGGCTGCGTATTCGGCGTAGTTCATCTGGTCCTCCCGTAGTGTCCCCCATGGGACAACGACGGCGTCGCCGTGTCAACCATCTCTCCGTCTGCCGCGCATTCATCCCCCTTTACGCAATAATGGCTTGACCGGAATCCCGGTACCTGTAGACTGCGTCTTCATCGTTCCAAGGACGGAGATTCGGCATGGCAGTGAAGAAAATCGCGGTGCTTCCGGGTGACGGCATCGGACCGGAGGTGATGAGGGAGGCCCTGGGGATTCTGGAGAGGATATCGTCCCTCTGCGCGGTCGAATTTCGTTGTGTCGAGGCGCCCGTCGGCGGCGCCGCCATCGACCTGCACGGCGAGGCCCTGCCGGCCTCCACGGTGCGGCTCTGCGAGGAATCCGACGCGGTCCTCTTCGGCTCCGTGGGGGGGCCGAAATGGGAGTCGCTCCCGCCGGAAAAGCAGCCGGAGCGGGGGGCGCTCCTGCCGCTGAGAAAGCACTTCAAACTCTACGCGAACCTGCGCCCCGCCATCGTCTTCGGCGAGCTGGCCGGCGCCTCCCCGCTGAAGCGGGAGGTGATCGGTGACGGCTTCGACATCATGATCATACGGGAGCTCACGGGCGGCATCTACTTCGGCCAGCCCAAGGGGAGGGAGGGGGACCGGGCCTTCGACACCCTGGTGTACACGAAGCCGGAGATCGAGCGCATCGCCCGCGTTGCCTTCGAGACCGCCATGAGGAGGAGCCGCCGGCTTACCTCCATCGACAAGGCCAATGTCCTGGCCGCCATGGTGCTGTGGCGCGAGACCGTCATGGAGGTCGCCGGGGGGTATCCCGACGTGGCACTGAACCACATGTATGTGGACAATGCCGCTATGCAGCTGGTGCGGGACCCCCGGCAGTTCGACGTGCTCCTCTGCGACAACATGTTCGGCGACATCCTCTCCGACGAGGCGTCCATGATCACCGGCTCACTGGGGATGCTCCCCTCGGCGTCGCTCTCCGGGGGCACCTTCGGGCTTTACGAGCCGGCCGGCGGATCGGCGCCGGACATCGCCGGGAAGGGTACCGCGAACCCCATCGCGCAGATCCTCTCCGCCGCGATGATGCTGAAGTACAGCTTCGGGATGGATGATGCCTACGAGAGGATCTTCGCCGCAGTGGAGTCGGTGCTGGCCGAGGGCTACCGTACCGGGGACATCATGTCCCAGGGGAAAAGGCTGGTGGGCACCGCCGAGATGGGGGGGCTCATCGCCGACCGGTTGTAGCGCGGCCTAGGGGCCCTGACCCGGTGGAGTATGATGAAGTACTATGTATAGAAGAAATCTCCGGTCACAGGAAGTGATGATGAAACGGACGGCAACCATAATCCTGGCGATCACCTGCCTCCTCTGTATAACGGACTGCCACAGGGCCACCCCTGAGGAAGAACTCATGAGCGACCTGCAGAAGATACTGCAGGATGCCTACGGAAAGGACTGCAGGGTGCACAAGATACATACGGTAAGGGACCACAGGCACGGGAAATAAAACCTCAAGTATCCCCGGTTTTCATACGATACCTGATGTAGCAAAGCCACAGGAGTAGGTGTACGCGATGAACGATACAATGATCACGAATTCCCTCATACTGGCGGTCCGGCACGACCTGTCCCGGGGCATGAAGAAAGAGGAGGTCCTGCGGTCCCTCGCCCACGTCATCAGCCCCGACCTCATGAGAAAGGTCCGGGAGCAGCTCTAGCGGCACGCGTTTCTTCCACTTTTCTCCCAGATCCTCTGTGAGTTATGTCTCCAGGGCTCTGTCCCCGCTGCTTCCATAGCACTATCATTCCACTGCAGATGCACCTTCTCGTCTCGGGATGTGATTGTTCCCGCGGTATGGATGACCTCTACTGGCCGGAATAGGGGGCCAGAGCCCGCGGTGAGAAATCCGCGGCCCCATCAGCCGTGTACATGAGCGCCGATGCGCCTGATGCGGGCCATCTCCTGGTCCGAAAGGGGCCCCAGGTCCAGGGCCTTCAGCCCCCCCTCCATCTCCTCCTCGCTGGAGGGCCCCATGAGGCAGAGGTCCACATGGGGATCCGACAGCACGAAGCGATAGCAGTCGGCGGCGCTGAGCGGCTCCTCGCCGGCGGGCATCTTCTTCCTTTTCAGTAGCTTCCGCCAGCTGGTGGCGGTATAGATGGTGATGCCCGGCCTGTCCGCCGCGGCCAAATGCGGGAAGACGTCGTGCTCCGCGCCGGGGTGCGCCGCATTGTAGCGCACCATGAAGACGTCGATGGGGTTTTCATGGTCGGCGGCGAGTTTTCCGAAGGTCTTCCTGTTGTGGCCCGACATGCCGATGAAGCGTATCCTGCCCCGGCGTTTCAGGTCCCTGGCCGTGTCAAGAAGCCTCCCCCAGGGAACGGAGTTGTGCCATCCCAGGATGAGGACGTCGGCGTAATCGATCCCCAGGGCGGCGAGCCCCTTGTCCACCGAGCGGGTGGTGAGCAGCCCGGAATGGTCGTAGCTCTGCAGGGCGATCACCATCTTCTCCCGCCCCCTCGCGGTCAGGGCGCGGAGCCCCTCCGCCATGCCGGAATTTCGGGGAGTGCTCCAGAAAAAGTAATTGATCCCCCGCTCGGCGTAGGCCCGCTCCACGGCCTTCGCCGGGATCCCGTAGCCCGAGGCGAGCCCCAGCCTGCTCACGGAGAGCCCTGTTCGTCCCAGAATCCTGCGCTCGTTGAAATCCATGGTGCGCCCCCCCTCCCGGTCCTACTCCGGTTCGTGGATGTCCGTGGCGCTCTGGATCCCCATGGCCACCTCCGGTATGATTCCCATCCTCCGGTAGATGGGCCGTACCTTCCTGCGGATGTCCGGGAGCCGCCGGGCGAAGAAGGCGGCTCCCGCCAGGGACATGATCCCACCGATCACGATGGTGGGGGGGACGCCGATGGCGCTGGAAACGCTCCCGGAAAAGAGGCTCCCCAGCGGCGCCGTTCCCATGAAGGACATGGTGTAGAAGCTCATCACCCGGCCCCGCTTGTCCTCGTCGACGATGGTCTGTATCATGGTGTTGCACGAAGCGATGCTCACGATCAGGCCGAATCCCACGACCGCCAGGAGTGCGGCCGCGAGCACCGGTGACCCAGAGAATCCCAGGGCCAGCAGGGCGACGCCGGAGATGGAGAGGCACGCCAGTATCAGCCTCCCCAGGCCGACAACGCTCTTCCGTGACGCCAGGTACAGGGTCCCCCCCAGGGCGCCGCAGCCCGTGGATGCCACCAGGAATCCGTAGGTATGGGAGCCGCCGCCGAGTACGTGCACGGCGAAAACCGGCAGCACTACGGGGAAGGCCATGGAGATGAAGCTGATGATCGAGATGAGCATCAGGAGGTCGCGGATTGGCGTGAAGGCCAGGACGTAGCGGAATCCCTCCTTCATCTCGTCGAGGATCCTCCTGGCATGATCAACCCGCTCCCGCTCCGGCACCCTCATGGCAACCAGGGCGGCGATGACGGCGATGAAGCTCAGCCCGTTCACGAGAAAACACACCCCTTCGCCCCAGAGGGCGATGAGGACACCCGCCACGGCAGGCCCGACGAGCCGTGAGCCGTTGAAGATCGCGGAGTTCAGGGCGATGGCGTTCCCCAGGTCGTTCTTGTCGTCGATCATCTCGATGACGAAGGCCTGGCGGGTAGGCATGTCGAAGGCGTTTATGAGTCCCAGGAGGGCGCTCAGGGCCACCACGTGCCACACGTGGACGACCTCCAGTATCGTGATGGCGGCGATGGTGAGGGCCTGCAGCAAGGCCAGGACCTGCGCCGCCACCAGGATCCTGTGGCGGTTGATCCTGTCCCCCAGGACCCCGGCGATGGGGGACAGGAGAAAGGCCGGGATTTGCGACGAGAACCCCACGATTCCCAGCATGAACTCGGACCGGGTGAGCCTGAAGACGAGCCAGGCAACCGCTACGGACTGCATCCATGTGCCGATGAGCGATATCCCCTGGCCCAGGAAGAAGAGGCGGTAGTTCCGGTGCCGGAGCGCCCGGAGGGCGGCGCCGATGTTACCCAGTCTTTTTATCCTTTCCCCTTCGTTTGTCATGCCATCGATACCCGACGGTAATCACGACCGCGATCGTATACGGGCCGATACTATTACATCAGGTGCAACTGATCTGCTGTGTGGCGCCGGCCGTCAACACATATTTCGGCAATCCGCGGAATGGCCGCGTTGATGCCCGGATAACCCTGTGTATGAAATATCCTTTGGGGAACGGACCGGAGGGTGCATGGTCGTCCAGGTGCTCCGCGTACGACAGGCGGGAAAGTGAATCATGGCGAAACGCACCGCTGACGAAGAATCGATGTGCGGGGCGCGTGAGGGGCGCCCGGGTCTCCACATCGATAAAACCGGAGTGGCGACATTCGTGCTTTTCTTTGTATTCATGTCGAGTACTCATCCGGGCTTCTCCCTGATGTCGTCGTGGAGCGGACGGATATTCCCCTGCTCGTTAAACGCCGGGCTTACGATGCCTGGATTCCTTTTCATTGATCTCTGCCGATGCAGACGGGAATCGACGAAGCCCTGCGGTTCCTGATCCCCGTCTCTTTCAACCATTCTGCACAGTGTCAAGCATGCTATTCATCGTAGCGGATCACCGTCCCCTCAACCGTGATGACGTTGACGGTCCCCAGAATCCAGTGCTGTTTTTCGATCCACCATCGAAGGTTGATCATGTTGTCGCCCCCCTTTTCGCCGATTGCCCCTTCGATCGCCTGGGAGAGGCTGTGCTCCGGCGTGACTGGTATCATCCAGAAGAAATAGAAACTGCTCGATTCACCTCCAGCGTCTCCGATGGTCCGATAGCTCTTCCCCTCAAGGGGGCGGAACTCCGGCTCTATGCCCCCGGCGGTGGTGTATCTGGCAAGGCAGCCTGAAAGCACGATAATGGTCAGAAGCGGCGCCAGGAGCGCCAGCCCTCTCTGCAATCCCTTGGAATTCATGGGGGCCTCCTACTTGCTCCGTGAATACTTCACCGCCTCTCCCTCCACTCTCACCGTGGTGGTGCTGAAGAAGAGATACCAGCGGTAGGTCTCGTAGCATCGCACGCCGACGAGGGCGTCCGCGTCCTTTTTCCTGACCGCCTCGTCGATGGCGCTCGCGATGTCCGGCCGGCCGATCATCCACAGCCCCATGATCGACCAGGCCCTGGAGGACCCGTCGGTCTGTCCCAGGCTCTGCAGCGTCGTCCGCTCCTGGATATGGGTCGTGGACGACGTCAGGCAAACCGGGGAGGTGATGCAGGAAGATCCGGAAAGAATGACCACGGTTACGGCTGCGCCGACGGCGAATGATTTGAATAGCTTCATGACGATCTCCTTGTAGTTAGAATTTTATCTCCACGCCGAAGTTCGGGATCCAGGTCACCTCGTCCGATTTCGGGCGCCTCAATCTGGGATTGTTGGGGCCGTAGGGGAACCGGTAGTCCCAGCTGTACACGTTCCGGGGCTGGTAGTAATACCCGGTGAGGTTGATGAAATCCACGTACCAGCTCACGTAGCCCCACGAGTAATCCACCCGATAGGTGTAGCGGAAATCAAGCTGCTGGTTGTCCTCGAATCTGCTGGCGTTGGTCCTCCCGTACAACGGCACGTAGCGGTGGAGTCCCGGATTCGCGGCCGCATACACCAGGTCCTCCGTGGAGCCCACGATCCTCGTGTAGGGCCTCCCGGTGTAGTACTGGAACCGGATGCTCCAGGTGTGCCGTCCCCGCGCCCCCTGTGGCCGGAAGGTCATGCCGGCCACGAGCTTCAGATTGTGCAGCTGCTCGTAATTGAAATTGGTCCACTGGTTTCCGTAGGGGTCGCCCACCTGGTTGCGCGAGTCCCCGTAGAGGCCGGCGAAGGCGGGAAGGTTCGATCGCACCCGCGACCGGGAATAGGTGTAGTTGATCCACCCGTACAGCCCGTTCTCGTCCTCCCGCAGCTCCTTCTTCAGCATGACCTCGGCGCCGTACATCTTGGCCCTGCCGGAGCTGAATCCCTCGAGGGGCCGCCCGTCCGGCTCATAGTGGTAGTATCCCATGGCCAGGTCCCTGAAGGTGTTGTAGAAGCCCTCCACCTTTATCGAATAATCGCCCAGGAACCGCTGCTCCACGCCCACGACCCTGTGGATTGCCCGTTCCGGCTTCAGATCTCTCCCTATCTTCGCGATCTGGGGCATCGAGTTGAAGAGATAGGGATTGGTCTGGAAAAAGTAGCTGTACTGGCCCCCGGCGACGGAGAGGGTCGTGTCCGTGGGGAGCTCGATGCTCGCGACTCCCCGGGGGTCCACGATGGTCTCGCGGGTCCGGTGGAGATAATCGGCCCTGACCCCCGGCTCCAGGGTCAGCCAGCCGAAGGTGAGCTTCGCCTGCAGGTATCCGCCCACGGTCTGATTGACTATATGATTGTCCAGGTACACGTTGGCGAAGGCGTTTTCGTCCGCCGGATTGAATCCGGTACCGCTTGTGGCGTTGAATATGCTCTTCCCCGTGGCGGTATAGTAGTAATAGGTGTACTCCACACCGCCGGTGAGCACCAGGTGGTCCTCCCAGGGCTCGGCGCGGAACATGTCCTTGACGCCGAAGATGTAGGGCCTCGAATCGACGTGCACGTTCTTAAGCCATGAGGCGGCGGTGGCGCTGGGCACGTCGAAGAAGGTGTAGTACTTCATCAGGGCGCCGTAGGCGATGACTCTGTTCCAGAAACGGCTGCCCGGCTGCCAGGTGTAATAGAGCCCCTGGCTGTGGGAGGTGTAATTTATCTTTATCTTCAACCCCATGAGAAGCGGATCGTCGCCGTCGGTGGGGTCCACCATGTCCCTGCTCGAGTCGAACAGCCGGAAGTAGTCGGAGCTCCCCATCAGGAGCACCGTCAGGGAATGGGCCCTGTTGAAGTTGTATCTCGCCTTGAACTGGTAGTCCCAGTATTCGGGTATGTAGGTGATGGAGTCGCCGGTGACGAGCTTGTAGATCAGGGGTATCATGAGCGACAGGTAGCCGTACCGTCCCGAGGCGATCATATACCCTGCGTTTTCATACTCGTCGTCCTGACGGTACATATAGGAGGGCGATGCGAAGCTGATGCCGCCGGTGTTCTTGTTGCGGAGTATCGGAGCCTGTATCAGCGACGCCGCGGAGATGAGCCCCATGTCGGCGTATCCCCCGAACTCCTTCACGTCGTCGACGGTGTTGATGGCGATGAGCGCGCCGTTGCAGGAACCGAACCTGGCGGGAAAGGCCGAGGAATAGAGATCGATCTCGCTCATGAGGTTGTTGTTGATGACCGAGTGCATGCCGCCGAAATGTATCGGATTGTAGATCGGTATCTCGTCGATGAGATACCTGTTCCACATCGTGCTCATCCCCCGTATCACCAGCGGGCCGAAGACGCCGTCCGTGCGTATGACCCCCGGCATGGAGGCCAGTGCGTTCACCGAATCGCCCAGGGAGCCGGGCACCTCCTTCAGCTCCTTCACCGTCATGGTGTAGCGCGACACCTTCTGGATGTCCCGCGACCCGGTGATGGTGATCCCCTGGCCTCGGATGGTGAGCGGCTGCAGGTAGAAGTCGCGCACCGTGTTTTTCTGAAGGCTCACCCTGGTCCTCATCGACCTGAGCTTGTCCGAGGTGACGATGACCGTATATTCCCCCGGCTCCTTCACCGATATCCGGTAGGAGCCGCTCATGTCGGTATAGACCTTTTTCCTCTCCTCCAGTACCGCTACGGTGCCGAACTCCACCGGCCTCTTGGTCACTGAATCGATGATTCTACCGGAAAGGACGATGCCGTTCCCCTCCCGGGACCATGCGGACGATGCGACCGCGGCCAGCGCCGCGAACAGGCAAATACGAATCCATTTCATATCCATCACCTCTGATCAATCCTCCAGTCTGAACCTGAGGGGCATTTCGAACTTCACCGGCACGTTCTTCCCCTGCACCACCGGCGGGGAAAACCTGACGTTCTGCAGTATGGTTATGGAATCCCTCGCAAAGGACTTGGCGATGGCGGTGTGTATGTCCGGGGGGAGCGCCTTCGACAGGCGTATGCCCAGGATCCTCACCGCCTTCACCCGCCCGTTGGAGGCGATGAGCAGCTCCACGTTGATCATCGCCTCGATCCCCTTCTCCCGTGCGATCCGCGGGTAGAGCTTCATGAGCCTGCCGATGGGGCGCGGCGGCACCACGTTGGGCTGGAAGGCCAGGTCCACGGCATTGGGATCGTCGGTCATGCCGTAGGCGCGGTCCACGTCGCTCTTGTTCGGATCGATCTCCCCCTCGGTGGGGGATACGTCTCTTCTGGTGACGCGCCGCGCCAGCTGGGATTGTATCTTGTCGATATCGAGAAAGACGATATCGTCCGTGGGGGTGATGTCCTCCTCCGTGAGCTCCAGCGGCGGCGAATAGAAGAGGATATAGCAGAACATCACCATGGCGATGATGAAGGCAAAGCGGTAGGGATGCTGCTCCTGCCACTGCGCGATTTTTTTCAGCACCTCGGGATGGCGCTCGAATGCCTCGAGATTCATCGTGCCCCGCCTCTGTGTTTTTTTGATTCCGACATGAAGACGACGTTCAGGAAATCCTGGCCGCGCAGGGTATCCAGCACGGAGGCGATAATCCTGTAATCGAGGTTCCTGTCCGCGGTGATCGAAACGGTCTTGTCCTTTTCCCCCTGCCTCATGGCCAGGAGATCGCTGAAATCCCCAAGGGTAGTCTTCTTGCTGTCCACGTAGAGTTCCCCCTGCTTCGATACCGTGATGTAGATGCTCTCCTGCTCCGCCGCCTGGGTCTCTGCCCTGGGAAGCTCCACCTCGACGCCCCGGGGCGGCTCCGTGGAGGTGGCGGCCATGAAGAACACCAGCAGGAGGAGCGCAAGATCCGCCATGGCGGACCCGATGGAAATGGTCCTGAGCCGTGAAAGGATCCCCTTGTTGCCGCTCACCGCCCGCCTCCTGTCGTGTTCTTCACCGAGACCCTCCGTATGCCGGTTTCACGGGCGACGCTCAGGGTGTCAACGAGCCGGTCGTATTTCACATCGGGGGCCATGGCGATTATCAGAACCCTCGTGCGGTCCCCCCGGATGAACTCCTTCATCTCGCGGACAAAGGTTTCCCTGGAGAGCACCTTCCCCCTGTAGGAAAAACCGTCGTCCGCCGGCGCCACCTCGGCGATCTGGTCTTCCGTGAGCCGTACCGTCGTTGAGTTTCGCGAGGGGAGGGAGAAGAAAATCCCCTCCCTCAGCACGAAGGAGCTTGTTACGATAAAGAATATCAGCAGCAGAAAGGCGATGTCGCCGATGGAGACCGATTCAAAGGGCGTGTGCTCCGACAGCCGTTTTCCCCGCGCCCTCCGCTGGACGATTCGCCGTATCAGCGTGGCCTTATCCATTGAACACGCCCTCCTGGGTCTCGCCGGGAAGCTCCTCGGTGAGCCGCGGCAGGCCGGAGCAGATACTGTCGATGGCCTCGTCCGCCTGGGCGAACCTGTTCTGGATGACGTGGGAGAACAGGTAGTAGAAGAAGAGGGTGGGGGCCGCCACCATGAGCCCGCCTGCGGTGGTGATGAGCGCCTGCTGGATCCCCACCGCAACGACCCGGGCGTTCACCGTGGTCGCGGCGGCGATGGCCGCGAAGGCGGTGATCATGCCGGTGACCGTGCCCAGGAAGCCCAGGATGGGGGCGAGGTTCCCGATTCCGGAGAGGAAGGCCATCCCCCGCTCCAGTCCGTTCACGTAGATCTGGAAGGCCCCCTTCAACTCGTCCTCCCGGTCCTCGCGGTAGCGGGTCGCGGATTTGTTCGACAGCTCCGTCATGAGCCCCGGGACCTGGGAGCTGCTCCAGATCCTGTTTTTCGTAAAGAAAACTATCCTCTCGATGATGATGGTGAGGGCGATCAGCCCCAGCAGGAGGATGGGGACCATAACGGGCCCGCCCCTCTTGACCGTGCTGAACAGGGAGGAACCGGGCTCCTCGCTCGAATCGCCCTGCGCGCCGGCGTTGTCCTGAGACACGTTCTGGGCGGCTGGCTCCGGCTCCGCCTTCACCTCCTGCGCCTGCGCGGTATTGGTCGGGAAAAGCTTCCCCTCCTCGCCGAATAGCGGATTCGCCGGTCTCCCGGAATAGGGGAGTGCGGCGAGCATGCAAATCATTGCGACTATGAATACCCTGGTCTTTGACATCGCGAACCTCTTTGAACGCATGATGATCGATTTGAGCGGGATTTTCCGCGTCGCGGCTGTGGAGCGGCATCGCCCCGGTGGGGGCACGTAGACATACAGCCAGGCGGTCACACTCTATGGGGCAGAAGGTAGCATGGGAAGATTAATGGAGGGTTAAGGCTGCATTAAAATTCATTAATATTCATGGAAAATACAAAAAAAACGAGGTTCCCGCGCCGGGCCTGCTTCGCACCGTCACCTTTCCGCCGTGGAGGTCCAGTATTTTTTTCACGATGGTGAGACCCAGGCCGCTGCCGCCTGTTTTTCCCGAACGCGACTTGTCCACACGGTAAAACCGGTCGAATACCAGGGGGAGGTCCTTTCGGGGAATCCCGATGCCGGTGTCGGAGATGATGAAGAGGGCCTTCATGCCGTGCCCCTCCCCGTCGTCCGGTCTTTTCAGCGTCACCTCCACGGAACCCCCTTCCGGCGTGTATTTCACCGCGTTCTGGATGAGGTTCGACAGGAGCCGGCGCATGAGCCCGGGCTCGCAGCGTATCGTGATCTCGTCGATCCTTTTCAGCGTCAGGGCGATGTTCCTGGCTCCGGCGGCCCCGCAGTTTTCCTCGTACACCTCCATGACCAGGCTGTCCAGCTCGGTCTCGCTGAAGGCGATGGACATCCTCCGCGTGTCCATGCGGGAGAGGAACAGGAGGTTGTCGATGATCCCCGAAAGCCTCTCTGATTCCTCCCGGAGCGAGCGGAGCGTTTCGGCGTATTCCTCGGCGCCCCTGCCGCTCCTGAGCGCCACCTCGATCTCCCCCCGTATAACCGTGACCGGCGTGCGGAGCTCGTGCGCCACGTCGTCGGAAAACTGGCGCACCTGGTCGAAGGAGCGCTGGAGTCGTCCGATCATCTCGTTCAGGGTGCCGGCCAGGAGGGCGATTTCGTCGTTGCCGTGGGCGGGGGGGATCCGCCGGGAGAGATCCTCGGCCGTGATGCTTCGCGCCGTGGCCGCCATTTCGCGGACAGGACGGAAGGTTCGCTTCATGAAATAATAGCCTGAAACCGATATCACCGCCAGAAGGAGCGGCCAGACGGAAAGGAATTTCAGCAGTATGTTCTCGAGGGTGTTGTTGATGTTCTCCATGGACACGCCCATGTGGAGCAGGTACTCGTTTCCGCCGGAGTCGACGACCCTTTTCGAGAAAACCCTCAGGGGATAGGGGAAGACCTGCTCCGCCGTTTCCACCCAGGTTTCCCCCCGGACCACCGCATCGTAACAGCGCCGCGTCAGGGGTATGTAGCGCCCGCCCAGGGCATCGTTCCTCACGATGATGAGGGGCTGGTCGCCGAATTCGGCGGGGAAGTCCACGAGCTGGCCGTAGGCCGGGTTGAGCAACAAATCCACGCCGATGAAATCGTTGAAGCGGCTGCGGTATTCCTCCCGGGAGAATACGAAGGGGCCAGGACCGGAACCGATCTTCTCGGCCGCGGTATTTACCCGCTTTTTGAATTCCCGGTCGAATTTCTCCGCGATGTCGTTGCTGAAAATCGAATGGGAGAACACCCGGTAGGAAAAATAGAACATGGCGACGAAGAGCAGCGTGATGGTCCCTATGTAGAGGAGGGTGAACCTGGAACGGACGGAGAGTTTCACCTGGCTCCCCTCCGGTGCGCCAGTGGCTGAAGCTGAACCTTCACCGGGATCACTCCTTCAGGACAAAGCCCATGCCGCGTATCGTATGGAGCAGTTTTTTTTCATGACCGCGGTCTATCTTGTTGCGCAGATGGTGGATGTAGACGTTCACCGTGTTGGCCAGGGAATCGAAGTTCATGTCCCACACGTGCTCGATGATCTGTGTCTCCGTGAGGACCCTCCCCTGGTTCCGCATGAAGTATTCCAGAAGGGCGTACTCCTTGCCGGTGAGCTCCACGGTCCTGCCGCCGCGGTTCACCGTGCGCGACGACGGATCCAGCGTCAGGTCCCCCAGGCGGAGCGCCTCCTCCCGGTACTGCTGCGAGCGCCGGAGAAGCGCCCTGATCCTGGCAAGCAGCTCGTCGAAGGAGAAGGGTTTGGTGAGGTAGTCGTCGGCGCCGGCGTCGAGGCCTGACACCTTGTCCTGGAGCCTGTCCCTGGCGGTGAGCATGAGGATCGGCGCGTGCACCTTTTTCCCCCGCAGCTCGCGGCAGATGGTATAGCCGTCCTTTTTCGGGAGCATGAGATCGAGGATTATCAGGTCGTAGGCGTTCTCGCAGGCCCAGTGCGCGCCGTCCTCTCCGTCGTGTGAGACGTCCACGGCATACTGCTCCTCCTCGAGCCCCTTCTGTATGAAGTGGGCCACCTTCTCGTCGTCTTCGATGATCAGTATTCTCATGGATTATGCGCCACCGTCTCACGAGAAATCCCGTGGACCCCTCTCGGGGGTGGGTGAGGTATGATATGCGGCCTGGGGGGGAAAAAGCAAATGTTTTTCATCTCTGCGGCATGTAAATGACCGGCCCAGATTGAAAGGCATGAGCATAGCTTGTCATGGGCGGATGCCGGAATCCCTGCTTCCGGTTTTTATTTTGCGAGTCACAGGGTTTTTGAATTCGAGCCGATGATGGCGCAATGAACTGCTATTGTCGGAACAAGCCGATGCGATCAAGTCCGATCCGCCATCGCCGCAGAGGCCCCTCTTTTTGAATATCCTTTGTCATGCAAAATACCGCTTGCCACTGGCAAACTATGATTATGCTGGTGCCATGAAACGCTTCAGTCCCATATTCTACCGCCTGGCCCTGGCGAATTTCCTCTTCTTCATGGGGAACTCGCTCTTTATCCTGTTCCCCGTGTACCTGAAAAGCCTGGGGGCGCCCGAGTCCTTCATCGGGTTCATGAACGGCATCGACAAGATCTTCATCATCGCCGCCGCGGCGGCCATCGGCACCCTCATGCAGGGGCGCGATCCCGTCAAACTCCTCAGGCTCGGGTACTGTGTGTGCGCCGTCGCCTTCGCCTCCTACATGACGATCACCGAGGCCTCCTGGCTGGTGCTGCCGGTGAGGATGCTGCACGGGATCGGCTTTTCGCTTTCGATGATCCTGGGGACCACCATCATCTTCGGCAGCGTCAAGATGGAGGACGCGGTGGAGGCGATCGGCCTCTACGGCATCACCGGGGCCATCACCAACGCCCTGAGCCCCTTCCTGGGGGAGACGCTGGTGGCGTACGGCTGCCCCTACCGCTTCGTCTTTCTGCTGGCCGCGCTCCTGGTGCTTGCGAGCCTGGGCATCACCTTTTTCATCCATCCGGCCGGGGGGCATGCCCCCGGCGCCCCGCGGCGCGCCTCCGGGGCCGTGCGCCTGCTGGGGGACCGGCGCTTCCTCATGGTCTCCGTCACCACGCTGATCTTCGGGGGGATCTTCGGCGTCATCATCACCTACCTGCCGAATTACGTGCGCGCATCAACGGATTACCGGTTTTCCTGGTTTTTCATCACCTACATCGCCGTGCTCGTGGCGATACGGTTCACCCTTTTACGCGCCGTGAACCGCACGAACCGGAGTGCGCTGATCATGGCCGCCTTCGGCGCCGGCGTCATGACCTGTCTGATACTGAACTGCATCCGGTATTTCCCCCTCTTTCTCATGACCGGCGTCCTCTACGGGATCACCCACGGCGTCCTGTACCCGGTGATGAACACGGTGACGGTGAGCATCGTCCCGGAGCATGACCGTGGCGGCGCCAACGCCCTCTTCACCGCCTTCTTCAGCGGCGGTTCCATGGTCTTTTCTTTCGGGCTGGGGCACCTTATCGATTATACCGGCACCTACCTGGCCGCGTTCAATTTCTGCGCGGCGGCGGGGGGCGTCGCCATGGCGATCATCGCCGCGGCGACGCTCCGGTACGGCCCCCGCGGTCTCTCCGCCCCCCCGGACTGATCCCCGCTCACCAGTATCCCCGCGGGAGCGGGAAATGGACGAATTAATGGTTGCACATTTAGGGGGATGCTGTTGTCTGTCCTCAGAGCCGCTCCTTGGCCTGACATGATGTGTTTTACGCAGAGTGCCGACTGAAAAAGATAACCCGGCATCGCGTTCCGTGGGGGATGTCGCTGACCTGCAATTATTTATATCATATGCAAGGAGAGGCTTATGAGTACAGGCAGTTACACAGAAAATACCATGGCGGGGATCTTCCGTAACAGGGTATCCTCCCACGGGTCCCGGCAGTGCTTTCGCTACCGCGCCGGTACCGAATGGAAAGGGTACACCTATGCGGAAACGAAGGAGCTGGTGGATGCGCTGGCGTCCTACCTCATCAACAGCGGCATAAATCCCGGCGACAACATCGCCATCTATTCCACCAACAGACCGGAATGGGGCATCGCTGACCTGGCATCGCTGTCGGTGGGAGCGGCCGACGTCACCGTCTACCCCACCAACTCCGCGCCGGAAGCGGCCTATATACTCAAGGATTCCAACGCGAAGGTCTGCCTCTGTGCGGGAAAGTTCCAGGTGGAGAACCTGCTGCAGGAGAAGAGCGGCCTCCCTTCGTTGCAGAGGATTATCGTGTTCGATGACCTAGATTTTGCCGATCCCATGGTGGTCAGGTTCACCGAGGCGGTCGCCCAGGGGCGGGCGAACAACCGCGAATCGGAAATCGACAAGAGGATCCGCGGCATCAATCCCGACGATATCATGACGCTCATCTACACCTCGGGGACCACCGGGAACCCCAAGGGGGTCATGCTCACCCACAACAACATGGTGAGCAACGTGCTGCAGTTCTTCGAGCACCATCCCTTTCCCGAGGATTTCGACGCCGTCGCCCTGTCGCTGCTCCCCCTTTCCCATTCCCTGGAGCGAACCATCGGTTACAACTCCATGCTGTACTGGGGCGCCACGGCGGCCTACGCGAAGGGGGCCGACACCCTCCTGGAGGATCTGCGCGACATTCGCCCCACGTGCTGCGTCTACGTGCCGCGTGTGCTGGAGAAGCTCTACGAGGGGGTGATGTCGAAGCTGAAGGATGCCCCCGCCTCGAAGAAGATGATATTCTCCTGGGCCCTGAAGACCGGCAAGAAGGCGATACCCTACATACTCTCGAGCAGCCCCATGCCCTTCCCCCTGGGCATGAAATACCGGTACGCCGACAAGCTGGTCTTCTCGAAGCTGCGCGAGGCGCTGGGGCTCGACCGCAACAAGGTGATCGGCATCGGCGGCGCCCCCCTCTCCGTGGAGATCTACGAGTTCTTCGAGATCATGGGGCTGGAGATCCACCTGGGATTCGGCCTCACCGAGACCTCGCCGGTGACGCACCTCAACACCTTCTCGTACATCAAGAGGATCAAGATGGACACCTCCGGTCCCGCCCTTCCCAGGACCGAGTGCAGGATCGCCGAGGACGGGGAGGTCCTGGTGCGAGGGCCCCAGGTCATGAAGGGCTACTACAACAGGCCGGAGGACACCAAGGAGGTCTTTACGGACGATGGCTGGTTCAAGACCGGTGACATCGGCATCATCGACGAGGACGGCTACCTGAAGATCACCGACCGCAAGAAGGACATCATCGTCACCGCCGGCGGCAAGAACGTGGCCCCCCAGGTGATCGAGGGGATGTTCATCCAGCATCCGCTGATCGAGCAGATCGCCGTGATCGGCGACATGAGGAAATACCTGGTGGCCCTCATCGTCCCCGGGTTCCCGGAGCTCGCCCGTTGGGCGAAGTCGAAGGGGATCGTCGAGACCGATCCCGAGAAGCTGGTGAAGCTTCCCGAGGTGGTGGCGCAGTACCAGAAGGCGGTGGACGAGCTGAACAGGCCGCTGGGGCGCGTCGAGCAGATCAAGAGGTTCGCGATCCTGGGGCATCCTTTCACCCAGGAGACCGGCGAGCTCACGCCGACGCTGAAGGTGAAGCGGAAGGCGGTCTTTAAAAAGTACCAGGACCTCATCGAGTCAATGTACGTGGAGTAACGCCGGAGCGACCGGGTATCCCGGGGCGCCGCCCCGGGATACCCGGCCTGACCGTTCGGCGGTGGGCAGAGAGAAATCATCACAGAGGTTATGCCATGTCCAAACAGTACCAATCGGGGATTTTCTGCAGGACGGTCCAGTGCGAGCGCCATGCCTTCCTGGAGAACAAATCGGGAGAGGACTACCTGCGGGCGAAAAGGGAGCACTGCCGCGACTGCAATGCCTGGATGTTTTTCAGCTGGCTCAACGACAACAGCTGGCAGATACTCCACAGGTCGCCGGAGATGTCGCCGAAGGAGCTGGCGGCCCGTCTCCGGGGGATGGACCCTGCTGCCGCGGCGGACCTTACCCTGGAGGACATCCTGAGCCTGTAGCCGCGGTACCGCGCCCCGGGGGAGGTTGTCGCCTCCGCCGTACCGCACTCGCGGGCGGGGCCCGGGATGTTTTTGCATGGCGGCACTCCTCCCCTCCGTTCACTGCCAATCATCAAAGCCTCTTGACAGGCCGTGGGTGCCGGTATATGATTCATCGGGCCGCACCGCCGGGCGGCCGCAGACTTTTTCGCGAGGAGGAACCGTATGGCCCTGAAGAAATCGAGAAACAGGATGATCGCCGGCGTCTGCGGCGGCATCGCCGAGTGGGCGGGGCTGGACCCGACCCTGGTGCGCATACTCTACGTCCTTGTGTCCATCCTCTCCGCCGCCTTCCCCGGCATCCTCTTCTACATCATTCTCATGATCATAATGCCCTCCGGCGACAGTTGAGGGCGTGCCGGCGTATCGGGGGCCCCCTTCCTCCGCTGAAAAAATGCAACCGCACACAGCAGTTTCCGGTCATTCTTTGCATCACGCCAAGAAGGAGAACACCGCCGTGTCCGCAATGACTATCCGTATCAACGAGCCTGCATCGTGCCTGACCCACCTGCTGGGATTCGTCGCGGCGCTGGCGGGGCTTCCGGTGCTGCTCACGGGGGGCTCCGGGGGCGCGAGGATGCTCGCCCTGGCCCTCTACGGCTGCTCGGTGATGTTCCTGTTCTTCGCCAGCGCGCTCTACCACGCCCGCAAGGAGGAGGAGAACGGCGGCTCGCTGCTGCGCAAGATCGACCACCTGGCGATCTACGTGATGATCGCCGGCACCTATACCCCCTTCGTGTACCAGTACCTCTCCGGGGGGTGGCGATGGGGGATACTCCTGGCCCTGTGGCTCCTGGTGGCGGCGGGCTTCGCCCTGACCTTCTTCTTCATCCGGGCGCCGCGCTGGCTCACCACCGGCTCCTACGTGGCCATGGGATGGATCGCGCTGGTGCCGGCCCGGCAGCTGATCGCGGCGATGCCGGGCAGGGTGATGCTCCTCCTCCTGGCCGGGGGTATCTGCTACACCGCCGGGGCCCTCATCTATGCCCTTAAGCGCCCCGACCCACTGCCGGGGAGGTTCGGGTTCCACGAGGTATTCCACCTCTTCGTCCTGGCCGGCGCCGCGGTTCACTACGCGGCGGTGCTCCGGTATCTCCGGTAGGTCAGAAATCCCGGAGGGGAGCGGCGACCCGGCGCATCTTCGCAGGCGCCACCGGAAGCCGATCGTCGTCGGCGCATTTTCCCCGACGTAGATCCTTTCCTCCGCGTCTGCCGGTATCATTGCCTGCGATATGCCAATGTCCGTCGTGCCCTTCGGTGAAAGCCTGGAGGGCACTCCCGGAATCAGAACAGCGTATTCTGTACCTGCTCCAGCAGGTGCTGCATCATACTCCTGCTGTTTCCGTGTATTGACCGCAGAGGGCGGCGCTCGTGGATGCCGAATACCCGGCCCGTCGTTGACCGCAGGTGGTGCGCCGGCAGGGGCGCCCGGTTGCGATGCAGAGTCATGATAAGTTCGTCACGGTGTCCCCTTTGATGTGCCATGGTGCAGGCCAGTCGCTCCTCCTCCCCCGCGAATTCGCGGTAGGCGTCCCCGCGGCCCGGTGGTGCAATGGCATTAAAATGCTTCATTGATTCCCCCGTGGCCAGAGAATGACGGAACCCCATCGCTCCCGGATCCTCTCCGAGCGCCAGGGAGAAGAGGTACGCCCTGGCGCACCGTTCGCACCCGTGACACCACCGGTCATGCCGCGTCAGTTCCATGTGGCAGCTTGTCCGTAATTTCGAGAGATCGGTGAAATGTTCGTGCAGGAGGTAATGGATTGCGAAATCCCCTAGGCCGCCGATGAGGTTGTGGACCGATACGGCCCCCCCGGTGGACAGTGTTGCGATGGAGCGCATGATCGCGGTAGCGTGCCTGCTTTGCATGAAACGGCGCGGCGCGGTAATGCCGCATCGGTGTACGAATGGGAGCGAATTCATGAGCTCGTTGTTCAATATGATGCTCGGCGAACCGTAAAATTCGCAGAAGGGGAGCATGGCGAGCAGGTACATGAAATGAGCCTGTACCTGGTAAAGACGGGTCCGCGGCATGCCGAGCACTTCGAAATCGGACAACAGCTGTATCTCGTTTTCCACTCGCCGGGTCTTGAGCCCCGTGGCCCGGTACAATTCAGGCGATTTCGACTGTTTCATCTTCCAAGCCCTGGGAAGCATGAATTCATTGATCATCACCGGGATGACACGGCATCCCAGGCGCAACAGCAGTCCAAGGCTGAGAAGGCTGTCCTTGCCGAAGCTGAAGGGAATGACGCACATCCGCCTGTTGGTCTTGTTACGGGCCTGCCTTCGTTTCCCCTCGCGCCCAGCGAAGTCCCTCTTCATGTCTCTCCAACGGCGCGTTATGGACCGGGGGTTTTCCTCCGGTATCTCTTCCGTCATGTTGGGGATGGATTGCTCGAAACTGTAATTGTACAGCTTGTAAAAGCGCGGCCGGGCAGTGGCATAGGTCACACGGGGCGATTCCACGAGCATCGGAACCGCCAGCGTGGCGACATAGGCAATTTCATTGAGAAGGAAATCCTTTCCCGAATAGGGGTGCCATATTTCTTCGGGGAATCTGATTTCATAGGGAACCGCGGTTGATACCTCTCCGTCGAGGTGCACCGCGATTCCCCGCGCCGTCAGGTGTGCGTCGATGTGCAATAAAAACTATCCGTTCAGATCTGATGCCCTAGGCCACCGGTGCGGTCCCATGTCTCTTGATGACCTGCTTCTGGCTGAGCTTCCCCTTGTTCTTCATCTTGTCCTGGTCGATGGCCTGTACGTTTGATTTCGCTGTCGCTGCCTGGCCTTTTCCCGTGACGGACTTTACTTCCTTGCTTGTTTTCTCCTCGGCAAAGGAATGGGATGAGTGGCTTGGCGTCAGTGACACGGCCACGAAAGCGGTGATGATTGAAACCAGTGCGATGAATGCTCTCTTCATGGGACATTCTCCTTATTACTGTGGAATGTAAAAAACCGACCCTGACGCTGAAGGCATCGGGGCGTCGGCAACAATGACACTGAAATGTATTATGACAGGAATTGATTCAAATGGCATTTGAAATGACAACAATTTTTTTTCAAATAAATGAATATTCCTGCCAGTTCCGATATCTCCGGCAGGTCAGGTCTCGCCGAGCGGCGGGAGGGGCCAGAGCTCGTCGCACTCCTCGGCGGAGAAGGAGGGGGACGCCGCACTGAGGTAACGCAGCAGGACGGCGCCGGTATTGACGAGGCCGTGCGTCGATCCCGAGGGAATGAAGACGCAGTCGCCGGCAGCCACCTCCTCCTCGCTCCCGTCCACCGTCATGATGCCGGACCCCTGGAGGATGTAGTACATCTGCTCCGGTTCGTGGCTGTGGCGGTGCTGAAGGCCCCCCGGCTGCATCTCCACCAGGGTCACCGCCAGGTTCCGCGAGCAGGTGGTCTTCCGGGAGATCAGGAGAAATGATTCTATGTCGTCTCGCCGGTAGCGCGGCGATGAGCCTCTGGTAACTCGTATCATGTGATCCTCCACTACATATTCATGCCGCCGTGTCGCTACCGGGGTTCATCATCCCCGATCATCTCCAGCATCGCCAGTGCCGCCAGCACTGCCTTGGGGACGAAGGAGGAGATCAGGGCGTACTCCTGCTCCTTCGATCCGTCCGGGGATCCCTCGGAGCAGTGGGCGTTGCCACCCGCGGCTCCCAGCCCGTCCAGCACCGGCACACGGTTCCACAGGTAGTTGCCGTCGGAGAGGCCGCCCCTGAACTCTTTCAACACGCTACTGCCCATGGCCGCCGCAGCCCTGCGGCAGCAATCGAAGAGCTTCCCTGTGGCCGGGTTTTCCGGCCACGCCGGGCAGCGCTGGGTGAGGGTCACCCTGGTGGATGCCGTGAATCTGCCGTCGGCACTGGCGAGCCCCGGCATCCCCTGCAGCGCCAGTATCCGGGCGATCCCCTCCTCCAAAAGCACCGGGTCGAAGGCGCGAATCTCCGCCTCCAGGGATGCGTGGTGCGGCACGCGGTTCAGGGGTCCGCCGCCGCTGACGCTGCCGATGTTCACCGTGACGTCCCGCTCGTAGTCGGTGATGTCGTGAAGTTCCCGTATGGCCGCGGCGAGCTGCACCACGGCGTTCGCCCCGGAGCGGTGGTCCACGCCGGCGTGGGCACCCCTGCCGAGGGACTCCACCAGGAAGCTCGCCCGGCCCTTCCGGGACGTGACGAGGCGGTACTCGCCGTCACCGGAATCCCCCCCCTCGAAGATGAGGCAGGCGAGGGGGGATCGGCCCAGTCGCTCGACGCAGAGATCGCCGAAATCCGAGGACTCCGTCTCCTCGGAGGCATCAAGGAGCAGGTGCCAGGCGATCCCCTCGAAGGCCGGGGCCGCCAGGTGCGACAGCACCTCCATCGCCATGAGGATGATGAGGGTGCCCCCCTTGACGTCCACCGTGCCGGGGCCGTAGACCCTGTCCCCGAGGATCCTGAAGCGGAAATCGTTGCGCACCTCCTCCTCCGGGGGAAAGACCGTGTCCAGATGCGACACCAGGCCGATGGACCTGCCGCCCCCCCTGGCGAGGTGAAGATGATGACCGTATTCCCGGTGGACCGATTTCACCCGCTCGGTGGAAAAGCCGAGCCCGGTAAAGATCCCGGCGGTGAGGTCACCCAGGCGGTCCACGCCGGCCGCGTTGGCGGTGTAGGAGTTGATCGCCACCATCTCCCCCAGGAGGTCCATGTAGCGCTCCATGCGTCCGTCGAGAAACTGTTTCATGGGGCCGGCAAGGCCGGCGCTGCGGCTTCCTGTGCTGTTCATGAACTGCAGGATCTCAGCGGGAATGGAAAAAGTCAAGATAAATGCCGCGGCGTTCCCGCCCCGGTGCCGATGATGCCGACCGTGGAGATGAATATTATTTCCCGGACGTTGCGATGAGCGGGATTATTAGTTTGATTATCTGGATTTTCTGCGTACATTGTTTTTGTCGCGGTTTCTCGGCCGTGAGAATATTGTTCTTTGTTCGAACCGTTCCCCCGCAGGGCGGGATAACAATCTGGAGTGTACTTGAGTATCAACCTGGGGAGGTGCCGCATGTCCGGTTTCAGGGAGTATGACAGGTACGATGCCACGGGGCTCGCCGAGCTGGTGAGGAAGAGAAAGGTCGCGCCCCGGGAGCTCTGTGAGGAGGCCATCGCGCGGATCGAGCGGCTGAACCCGCTGCTGAACGCGGTGATTACCCCCCTCTTCGACGAGGCCAGGGCCCTCACCGCCGGGACCCTTCCGAAGGGGCCCTTCACCGGCGTCCCCTTTCTCTGCAAGGACATCCTCCAGGCCCAGGAGGGGGTGAGGATGTCGATGGGGAGCCGGTCGATGATGGGCCATGTCGCCAGGAGCGACAGCGAGCTGGTGCGCCGCTTCAGGAGGGCAGGGATGATAATCCTCGGCAGGACCAACGTGCCGGAGTTCGGGCTCATGCCCTTCACCGAGCCGGCCGCCTTCGGCCCCGCCCGGAATCCCTGGAACACCGGACGGACCCCCGGCGGCTCAAGCGGGGGATCGGCCGCCGCGGTGGCGGCGGGGATCGTTCCCATGGCGGGGGCGAACGACGGGGGGGGCTCCATCCGCATCCCGGCCGCCTGGTGCGGCCTCTTCGGTCTCAAGCCCAGCAGGGGGAGGAACCCCCTGGGGCCGGAATACGGAGAGTACTGGCAGGGTGCGGTGGCGGAGCACGTGCTCACCAGGTCGGTCCGCGACAGCGCCGCCATGCTGGATGCCACCTGCGGGGAGGACGACGGGGCCCCCTATGGTATCGCCCCGCCGGAGCGGCCGTTCCTGGCGGAAACCCGGAGGAGTCCGGGGAAGCTGAGGATCGCATTCTGTACAAAATCCCCGCTGAAGAGCGAGGTGCACCACGAGTGCGTGAAGGCGGTGTTGGAGACCTGCTGGCACCTGGAGCGTCTGGGACACCGCGTCGAGGAGAAGGAGGCCCCGGTGGACGGCGTCGCCCTTGCAAAGGCCTATTTCTCCATGTACCTCGGCGAGGTGGCGGCGGACATGGACTGGATCGGCGAGACAAGGGGGCGACGGGTGCGGCGTGATGAGTTCGAGCCGGTCACTTGGATTCTGGGTATGCTGGGGAGGATCACCCCGGCATCGGAGTTCGTGGAGGCCCGCCGCCTGTGGGGAGTCGCCGGCAGGGCCATGGGCCGCTTTTTCCGGGAGTACGACCTCTATCTGACGCCGTCGGTGGCGTGCCCGCCCCTGACGATCGGCGAGCTGCAGCCGAAGCCGGCGGAGAAGGTTCTGATCCGGGCGGTGAACGCCCTGGGGCTCGGGAGGCTCATCAGGGCCTCGGGGATGGTGGACCGGCTGGCGGTGGAGAGTCTGGCGAAGGTCCCCTTTACGCAGCTGGCCAACCTTACGGGACTCCCGGCAATGTCGGTGCCGCTCCACTGGACCGAGGACGGCCTGCCCGTTGGTTCCCACTTCATGGCACGGTACGGGAACGAGGCCCTGCTCTTCCGACTGGCTGCCCAGCTGGAGAAGGCGGTTCCCTGGAACAGCCGCAGGCCCGGGGCAGTATAGCGAGAATCGTGTAACGGCATGAAAACGTCCCGGCGCACATTCCCCGCACAAGGATGGGCCCTGTCACTCTCCACGATGCTTCTGCTTCTCGTCCCGGCAGGCGGTACGCCGTCGACCGGGGACAATACGGTCACGGTCGTCATGAAGGGCCGGAAGTTCATCCTGTTGAACGAGGACCTGCCGCCCGACAGCCGGGGCCCGGTGATGCGGGGCACCCTGGCGAAGCCCGCCGCGGTTCACATCGGCGGGAACAGGATCGTCTTTGCCGGCGGGAGCGGAATAACCTTCTATGTGTCCGGTGACGTCGGAGGGGGATACCTGGCCGGGGAGCATCTCCTCCGCGCGGGGAGATACCGGCTCAGGTTCCGGCGGGGGACGCCGCTCGATCTCCATGAATCGGGGGCGCTCCAGAAGGGGTACCTTGAGGGTGATCAGTCGCTGCGGGTGGGGGCGCAGCGCATCACATTGAAGGGGGGGGATGAAGAGCCGGATTACGTCGAGTTCTATCCATCGGGACGCCTGGCGAGGGGGACCCTGCCGAAGAAGCACCGGCTCACCGTGGGGAAGAACAAGCCTGTCCTGACGGGCGATGAGTACCACACCGTGGAATTCTCCCCCGCCGGGAGGGTGCTGCGGGGCTACCTTGTTCGCTCGCAGCGCGTGATGGCCGGGGACCTGCCGCTGCTCCTGGAATGCACTGTCGAATTTTCGGAGAACGGCAGGATTCTCAGGGGGGTCCTGTCGCAGGACCTCCGGTTCCGGGGGTTGCAGTTTCGTCAGTTCCAGACGGTCGTTTTTTCATACGACCGGAAGGGTGCCCTCGTCGCGATCGGCATCTACCGTCACCCGGAGCGGTAGGATGTTTCCACAATGAAGACGGACGCTGTGGCGGCCGCATACTGTCAAAGGAGATGGAGGAGAGCAACATGAAGCGGATTGTACTCGTCATGGTCGGACCGTGCATCCTCCTGGGCGCTCTCTTCGCCCAGGATTCGCCGGAGATTCTCTCGATACGGAAGATGTACAATGACACGAGATCCAGGATATCGGGGGGGGAACTCTATGCCGTGGAGCTCTCGGCGACGCTGCTTGTCGTCCCGGGGATAGGCTCGCCGAGGCAGCGGGCGGTATTCTATCATTCCATGAACGAGGGGGCATCGGGGGATGAGGATTTCCATCTGTGCTTCAGCACTTCCTATTACCAGCACGCCGGCAGGCTCTTCTACGAGGAGATGCTTTTCGACAGGAGCGGCGCGCTGCTCTTCTTCTACGGCAAGGAGGGGAACGGTGAGATCGAGAGCCCGGGGAGCGCCCAGTGGCAGAACGAGGAGCGGTTTTACTTCTGGAAGGGGAAATGTATCAGGTGCATGACGGGAGACTCCGTTGTGAACAACCCCGGCGGCCGTGAACGCGTGAAGGGGGAGCTGATTATGAAGCAGGCCAGGGCGATGCGCGCCCTGGAGCGAGGCCCGAAGGTGCCGCTCCCCGTGTCGTTCCTGCAGGGTCGGTGATGCCCATCGGCGGGGATGCCGCATGAAGGGCCTTCGCGTGAATGAGGGCGTTACCGGAAACAGCGGGCCGCCTCCCGCGGCTCCGTCGGCGCGGGATCGAAAAATTCCGCTTTTTTGCTTGATTATTATGCACCCCTGCCGGTCAATCAGTATCGACGCTGATTTCGAGCCGTTTCGATGGATTCAGGGAACAGGCGGATATCTCGGCCCGGTCGATCCGGGATTCGATATCATGTTGATGCGCAACGACGCTCAAAGGTGATGAAAGCCCTGAGTAGGAAAACCCGGGGAGCCGCCGAGAAGAAACGAGAAAGCGAGGCACACCATGGCAGTCCCGACGGATTTGAAAAAACCCGAAACCGACTATTCCGGCTACATGGTGCCGGGTACCCGTGTGGAGGATTATACCGTTACGACTTCCGACGGCGTGGGACTGCGTGTCATCGATTTCATCCCGAAAAATGATGACCCCAAGAAGCCGGTGGTGCTCTTCGTGGCGGGATGGATCTCGCATGTCTGGGGATGGAAGGAGGTGCTTCGCGGAATCACGCCCCACTTCCGCACGGTATACATGGAGACGCGCGAGAAGCGCTCCTCGGTGCTGCCGCACAGGAAGGTGAGCTTCGCCATGTCCCGCCTGGCCCTGGACATCCGGGAGATCATCGCGGCGACGATCCCGGAGATGAGGGGGTTCGTGCTGTCCGGCAGCTCCTTCGGGGGGACCGCGATATTCGAGTACCTGGTGCTCGGCGCGCGCGAGCCGCTCTGCTCGGTGCTCATCGCTCCCATCGCCCAGTTCAACTTCCCGAAGGTCCTGGGGAAGATCATCCCCGCAACCCCCCCGTCGCTCTATTTCGTTGCGAAGCCGGTGGTGAAATGGTACCTGAAGCATTTCAAGATCAACATGAAGGAAGATCCCGAGCAGGGGTACAAGTACGATGCGACCCTCGACGCCGCAGATCCCTATAAATTGAAAAAAAGCGCACTCTCGGTGCGGGGCTACAGCGTCTGGGACAAGCTCCCCCTCGTGAAGACCCCGGTGCTCGTCATAGGCGCGACGCATGATACGCTGCACGAAACTGATCAGCACGAGCAGATCATGGCCCACCTGCGCTGCAGGGAGTACCGGGAACTGGCCAGCAACAAGGAGACCCACAGCAGAAAGGCGGGCGACCTCATCGCGAACTTCCTGCTGAAGAAGGAATACCGGCTCATCTGATCTGCGGGGTTGGGGGCTCTGACTCCTGCCTGCATTGAAGCGATATACGCTTCTCCACCGATAGTTATCGGTTCCACCCGATAACTATCGGTGGAGTCCGAGCAAGGGGGAGAACTGGGGGCGGGCTCTGCTCCCTCGGCGAGAAATCCCGCATTAAAGACACATACTCGTGGGGTAACAGGGGCTCTGTCCCCTGCCGGTCAACAATATGGAATCCGATACCTCTATGTATACTCTGATTCTGAATTTTGAGTTGACATTTATTGGTTATTTTGCTTATTTGCCAAATAAGCAAAATTATGGGGGCACATATGGATAACGATACGGTAGCACTCTACGAGGCCAGGGCCAGGATACTCAAGGCCATGGCCCACCCGACCCGCCTCTTCATCATCGAGGAGCTCCAGCGGCAGGAGCGCTGCGTCAATGAGCTCACGGGGATGATCGGCGCCGACATGTCCACCGTCTCGAAGCACCTCTCCGTGCTGAAGAACGCGGGGCTGGTGTCCGACGAGAGGCGCGGTGCCAGCATCTACTACCGGCTCAGGGTCCCCTGCATCATGGACTTCATCGACTGCGTCGAAACGGTGCTGAAATCGAATGCGGATGCCCAGATGGATATCGTCCGGTGCTGCAGGAAATAACGGCGGATGTGAGCCGGGTGGCGGACTCTCCTGCGGATTCGGAGTGAAAAGAGCGTGTCATACACCAGAGAAAGAATCTGGAGTCACTAATGGAATGGAAAACTGAATGGAAACCCCTCGCGTGGATCGGAGGTTTTTTCCTGGCCATGTACTATATGCCGGTCGGGATTGGAACCTTCGACAATGCTCTCTTCGAGGCGCTGTATCTGGTGAAGTGGTACGCCCGGGAGCACGTACTCCTCTGCCTGGTCCCCGCGTTTTTCATCGCCGGTGCCATAGGGACCTTTGTGCGCCAGGAATCGGTGATGAAATACCTGGGTCCCTCCGCCAATAGGGTGCTGGCTTACGGCGTTGGCTCCGTGTCCGGCTCGGTGCTAGCGGTCTGTTCCTGCACGGTGCTTCCGCTCTTCTCGGGCATCTACCGCATGGGTGCCGGCCTGGGCCCCGCCATCGCCTTTCTTTATTCGGGGCCGGCTATCAACGTGCTGGCCATTATCCTCACGGCCCGGGTGCTGGGCCTGGAGATCGGCATCGCCAGGGCGGTTGGCGCGGTGGGATTCAGCATCGTCATCGGCGCAATCATGCATTTCATCTACCGGAACGAGGAGTTGGAAAAGGTGAAGGCCGCCATGCAAATGCCGGTGCCTGAAACGAAGCGCCCGTTATGGAAGGACGCAATTTATTTCGCCTCGATGGTAGCAATCCTGGTCTTCGCCAACTGGGGCAGAGCCGACGAAACGGACAGGTTCTTCTTTCTCGTATATTCCTACAAATGGATAATCACAGCTCTCTTCTCCGCTATTCTCGCGGCGGTCCTGGTGTTCTGGTTCGAGATCAAATGGTGGAAGATGGGACTATCGGCCATTGTTGTCACCGGACTTGGTATATTCTTCAGCGGCCAGCCGGTCATACCATTCGCGGCCGGCGCGTTTGGCCTCGCCGTAATTACGAGTACTGACAAGGGAGAGTCCGGCGCCTGGTTCAGCTCCACCTGGGATTTCGCCAAGCAGATAACCCCGCTCCTTCTGGGAGGGGTGCTGGTGTCCGGGTTTCTCCTGGGAAGGCCGGGGCATGAGGGGATCATCCCTTCCTCGTGGGTGAGCGCCGTCGTGGGGGGAAATTCTCTCAGATCAAATTTCTTTGCATCCATTGTCGGTGCCTTCATGTATTTCGCCACCCTCACCGAGGTCCCCATCGTCCAGGGGCTTCTAGGTAGCGGCATGGGGAAGGGGCCCGCGCTAGCGCTCCTCCTGGCCGGTCCTGCGCTCTCACTCCCCAACATGCTGGTGATCAGGAATTACCTAGGTACACGGAAGACTATAGTGTACTGCTTTCTCGTGGTGGTCATGGCTACGGTGAGCGGGATGATTTTCGGGGCGTTTTTTTAGGGAGGTTGCTGCTGTATGTCGTCGAACAATAGTTTTATTAAAAGAAAGACGGAATTATTAATTCTGGCGGTATTTATAGCGCTTCCACTTGTGCCTTTATGCGCTCGGACTCTTAATAATACTACAGTGACTTATAAATATAATAAAATTATTCCGGGAATGTCCCATGATGCGTTCGTCGCTAATATCGCATCACCTCACGGCCATGCAGGTGCGCTGACATTGAGGCGCTGAGTTGTCATTCAGGGAAAACCGGGATAAATGCAAGGATATTCAATTGGTAGGCGTGTGAAAAAATCTTCGTGGATTTTGAAAAGGAACGAAATCTATGAATGATAAATTGATTATGATGAGGAGGGGAATCAATGAAGCTGGAAATACTGGGCACCGGGTGCCCCAAGTGCATCAAACTCGAAGAGCTCACCAGGAAGGCGGTCGCGGAGCTCGGCGTCGACGCCGAGATCACCAAGGTGAAGGAGATTGAAAAGATCATGAACTACGGCGTCATGATCACACCGGCTCTGGTTGTTGACGGCGAGGTGAAGGTGGCCGGAAAAATTCCGACCGTGGATGATATCAAGAAACTGATACATGAATAAGCTGATAAAGGAGAATTACAATGGCTGATTGCTGTTCCGGTGATGTGAAGATGATCTATCCCTGCTCGGGTGCGGCCGATGTCGGCGAGTTGGCCGACAGGGTGGCCCGAACGCTGCGAGACGAGGGGTTCGCGAAGATGTCCTGCCTCGCCGGTATCGGGGCGGACCTTTCGGGCTATGTCCAGACCGCCAGGGGCGCGGACGTGGTGATCACGGTGGACGGGTGTGTCACCGCCTGCGCGAAAAACGGGATGAAGCGCATCGGGGTGGTGCCGCTCTCCTATGTCCTCACCGATATGGGGCTCGAGAAGGGGAAGACCGCGGTGACCGATGTCCTGGTGAGCGATATCGCCGACAGGATCGCGTCCGGCATGTCCGGGGAGGGGAGCGCGCCCGGCGGCTGCTGACCCGATGAAAGACGCGATCATTAAAATAAAGTCGCATGAGCTTATTCGGATGAAGATGGTAGACATTGAAGGAAACCGCGACGGCGTGCTCGCCCTGGTCAGGGAACTGCTCCGCCGCGCCGAGGGTGAATTATATTCCAGTCTAAAAAGCCATCTCAACAAATGAAAAAACTCATGGAGAGTTCCAAGATAATGAAAAAAATGATAAATACGATACTGTTCATACTGGTGGCCGGTATGCTCGCATTCGTTGTGTCCAACCTTCACTTCGACGGCGACTGCCGGTGCTACGCTTCGAAAACCGAAAACACGGGGATCATTTCTCTCCCCGAGGCGGACGCCTCACAGGAAGGGCACATCGTTACCTTAGTGGAGTTGGGGTCAGTGAACTGCATCCCCTGCAGGATGATGCAGCCGGTGATGAGGCGGGTGGAGCAGAAATACGGGAGCCAGGTAAAAGTGGTGTTTCACGACGTATGGACGCCCCATGGAAACACCTACGCCCGAAGGTACGGGATACAGGGGATCCCCACACAGGTGTTCCTTGATAAATACGGGAAAGAATATTTCCGCCACGCGGGATTTTTCCCCTTCGAGGAGGTTTATAAAGTGCTGCGAAAGGGAGGGGTCCGCTGATGCTGCTGGATCTGTTCACCTGGCTCTCCGGAGCCATCGCCGGTTCGCCCGGCATCGCCCTGGCGGGCGCCTCAGCCTGGGGCGTGCTGTCCATCGTCCTTTCCCCGTGCCACCTTGCGAGCATTCCCCTCATTGTCGGATTCATCGACGAGCAGGGAAATATTACCACGCAAAGGGCCTTCGCGCTCGCCCTTCTCTTCGCCACGGGCATCCTCATAACCATAGGTATAATCGGCCTCATCACCGGTCTCATGGGGCGCATGCTGGGGGATGTGGGCTCCTGGGGGAATTATTTCGTCGCCATGATTTTTTTCATTGTCGGTCTTCATCTCCTGGGAATAATCCCCCTTCCCTTTCTTGAAAAAGGGGCGGACGCATCGTGTTTCAAGAAAAAGGGATTCCTTGCCGCGCTGGTTCTCGGTCTCGTTTTCGGGGTCGCCCTCGGCCCCTGCACCTTCGCCTACATTGCCCCCGTGCTGGGAGTGGTCTTCAGCGTGGCGTCGACGAAACTCCTTTTCGCGGTAACGCTCATCCTCGCCTACGCGATGGGGCACTGCGCGGTGATCGTCTTCGCCGGTACCTTCACCGGGGTAGTCCAGCGGTATTTGAACTGGAACGAATCGTCCCGTGGTGCCGTCATCCTTAAAAAAGCCTGCGGCGTACTGGTGATATCCGGGGGTGTATACTTGATACTATCAAGCATGAGGTGAATATATGTATGGATCCGTGAGAAAACTTTCATTTCTGGACCGTTATCTCACCCTATGGATCTTCATAGCCATGTTTGCCGGCGTATTCTCCGGTTACTTTTACCCAGGGATCGTGGGATTTTGGAACCGGTTTCAATCCGGGACGACGAACGTCCCCATCGCCATAGGCCTCATCCTCATGATGTACCCTCCCCTGGCCAAGGTGAAGTACGAGGAGCTCGGCGATGTCTTTAAAAACTGGAAAATCCTCGGGCTCTCCCTTGTCCAGAACTGGATCATCGGCCCCGTGCTCATGTTCGTCCTGGCTATCGTGTTCCTCAATCCCTATCCCGAGTATATGGTGGGACTCATCATGATCGGCCTGGCCCGCTGCATCGCCATGGTCATAGTCTGGAACGATCTGGCCGACGGAGATACAGAGTACGCCGCCGGGCTCGTGGCCTTCAACAGCATTTTCCAGGTCCTGTTTTTCAGCGTCTACGCGTGGTTTTTCGTCACCGTGCTCCCGCCGCTCCTGGGTCTCCGGGGGAGCGTGGTGAACGTGACCATCGGCCAGATCGCCAAGAGCGTGTTCATTTACCTGGGCATTCCCTTCATTGCCGGTATCGTGACTCGGTTTGCACTCATCAGAATCAGGGGTAGGGAGTGGTACCAGTCGAAATTCATACCAAAGATCAGCCCGCTGACGCTCATCGCCCTGCTCTTCACCATTATCGTCATGTTCAGCCTCAAGGGAGAGTTCATCGTGAAGATCCCCCTGGACGTGGTCCGCATCGCGATACCACTTCTCGTGTATTTCGTGGTGATGTTCATTGTGAGCTTCTTCATGAGTAAAAGGATCGGTGCCGGGTATCCTGTAGCCGCCACCCTCTCCTTTACCGCGGCGAGCAACAATTTCGAGCTGGCGATCGCTGTGGCGGTCGCCGTGTTCGGTATCCAGTCCGGCGTCGCCTTCACGGCGGTCATCGGCCCTCTCATCGAGGTGCCGGTGATGATCGGCCTGGTGAACGTGGCCCTGTTTTTCCAGAAAAGGTATTTCGCCCGGTGACCGGGAGTGCCCGGTACACTCCGGATTCTTCTGCCGCGGTCCGGTTTCTGGCGGGCGAAAGAGTGGCATATTTTTTTATTGCCGATGGAAAATTGCAGAATCCCTATTGACGAAAGCTATTTTTGGTTGTGTATTACAACTATAATGAGTGCGCGTGTCGGACAGGCAACAGTGGTATTTCATCTCCTGCGGGAGATGGGAATGGTAATGCGCCTTTTCCAGAGCGAGACGGTGCTCTGCGAGGGGGTCACCTTCGCGCAGTTCTGCATACTCGATCATGCGGCCTCGCGGGGAGGCAGGATCGGGCTTTCCGACCTGCACGGTCTCCTCTCCGTTGAAAAGAGCACCACCACCCGAATGGTGGGCCCGCTGGTCAGGCGGAAACTGATGGAGAAGGCAACCTCGGCGCATGACTCACGGGCCATCGACCTCGTGTTGACAGAGAAGGGCAATGAGATGCACGAACAGGTCTGGAAATGCTTGTCGGGATTCCTGGAAGGGGTTATGCGGCGCATCCCCGGCGACCGCCGGCATGAGGTTCTCGACGCACTGGGTATTTTCATCCGATCGATCCGCCGGTGCTGCGGCGAGAACGCGGGGGGTGCATGCGATTGCGAATGATCGGCTTTTTTTTAATCTTATAGTTGTATATTACAACTAATGGCAGGGAGGTGGCAAATGAAACGCTTTTCGATTCCTCGAGTTGCCCATTGTTTCAACGGCGCATAGCGGTGGTCCCGGGCATGACCGTAAACTGCCCATGATTATACGGGGGAATATAACAATGAGGGAGCGTATGACGCAAAGCGATAATTTATAGGAGCCCCGTATAACCGGGGGTGAATAATGCTGGACATTCCCGCTGTGTGATAGACCCTGTATCGAAACAACATCATTGCGAATGGATGGAGGTGGGCCATGGCCGCGAAGGCGCGTATCGTCCGCATGCTCGCCGGTTTCACACTGGTGAGCCTCCTGTTTTCCCTCATCCCTCTGATCATCGCCTGGCGCCTTGACTGGTGGCAGGGGTGGGCCTATGCCGCCGTCATGTTCCTTTCCGCCCTGGTGAGCCGGATACTGGTGGCCCGGAGGAATCCGGACCTGCTGACGGAGCGGAGCGGGTCCATGACCCATGCCGGCGCGAAGCGGTGGGACAGGGTGCTGGCGCCCCTCACCGGCGTCGCCGGCCCCATGGCAACGGTCATGATCTGCGGGCTGGACCGGCGGTACGCATGGAGCCCGGAATTTCCCCTCTGGCTCTCCCTGGCGGCGCTGGCGGTCATACTGGTGATGATCTCCTTTTCCAGCTGGGCCTTGGTGACGAACCGTTTCTTCTCCGGCACGGTGCGCATCCAGACGGAGCGCGGGCACCGGGTGGTGGATGCCGGGCCCTACCGCATCGTGCGCCACCCCGGCTATGCCGGGTCATTCCTGGCCATTCCGTGCATCCCCCTGTTACTCGGGTCTGTCTGGGCCCTCATCCCGGCCCTCATCACCCTGGCCGCCATGGCGCTCCGCACGGCCCTGGAGGACAGGACCCTGCAGGCGGAGCTTCCCGGCTACCGCGAGTACGCGGCGAAGACCAGGTTCCGCCTTTTCCCGGGGATCTGGTGAGCGGTCCGGCATCTGCAGGGCCAGAATGGGTGCGGTGACCTTCTCTGCCTCCACCATCCAATACTGATTATCCCCGTGCAGCAGGCGCGCTCCCTTCGAACCCATATTCGTATCGCTTGACATTGACAGTTCGCTCAGCGTTATATAGGCGATGATGCCGTTTCGAGAGACAGCGGAATCGGAACATCACCTCATTTGATGAGGCGATGAACGACCGAATGATTTCGGTGCTGTCGCCTTGATTTACGTGTGGTTTCCGTATTCTCGTTCAACCGGCTGTTTGTCATCTTCTTTGTACCGTGAACATCCGGCCCAGGGGCATCTCCCTGAACCTTTTTTCAAGGTCCTTTTTTTCATTCATGGCCTCGGTAAGGTAGAGCTCCTTCTCGCCCCTCTGCAGGGCGCCTCTCAGCTCGAAATACCTCTCTGTATACAAACGCTCGGAAGCCCTGATTTCGATTTGTTTGCCGCTTTTAAAGGTCACGAGGAACCAGTTGTCCTTGCGCCCCAGATATGCATTCGGGGTGGAGCCTTCCGCTATCGTAACCTTCACCGGCGCCTTTCCGAACAGGGCATTGAACACTTCTTTAATATCAGGGGTGTTCCATCCGGTTTGAATGCCCTCCAGTTCATAAGTCCTGACAATGCCGTCGGCCCACTCCCGAGAAAGGACCTGCAGCATCCGAAAGACCAGCGCCCTGCAGTAACACATTTTGATTTCTTCCTCTTCGTTTACCATTATGAACTCATCATAGTTCAGTCCTATCGCCTTCTCACCATCAGCTTTCTGGAAGGACAGGTGATTCAGGTGAACGGAAGAGCCACTGTCGTTCCCGCAGCGAAAAAAACCCACGGCGATTCCGCTGATCACAACAATAGCTGCAATGGTATGCGGTTTCATGGTAACCTCTCTGTAAATGTCATAGGTTCTCTCAGTACAGGCGCCATTGAAAATCGGCACGCATCGCCCGTATTAATACGGCTTTCGAATCCCATCCTAAAAAAAGCGGGGCACGTTGACCGGGAATCCGGCGCCTTCCATGAGCCCGCGTGCCCCCCGGCCGGCTCCAATAGCCGGGGGGCTTCTGTGGGTCTGTAGATTGCGGATCATCATTCCAAAATACTCATGACACATGCTCTTTCTCTGCCTTAAACATTACCATGTAGTTATACCCGAGATCGACCATGCCGATTTCCTTGAATCCATGCGGAACAATCAGTGATGCCGTATCATCAGGGGACAGTCGCATCTCCAGCGGCGGGCCGAATGTCATTTCCTCTTTCTTGATGTTGATAACAGCCAGACGTCCGTCGCACTTTAGTACACGGTGAATCTCCTGGAACAGCCTTTCTGCGCCCCGCGTGATGGTGGGGATGTGAAGTACCGTCGCCATCATGCAGACATCGATGCTGTCGCCGTCAAGAGGCAGAGGATGAAGAATATCGGAAGTTATGACCTGAATATTCTGTATGCCCTGAGCCTTTACTGTTTCCGTGATTTTACAGGCCACCTCTTCCCACCTGTCCAGCGCATACACCGCTCCGGATTCGCCGACGTCCCTGGAGGCCCGCAGGGAATACTCTCCGGCTCCGCATCCAAGATCGAGAAAACGGTACCCGGGTCTAATGGCCAGCACATTGAAAACACATTCCGGGTCCTGCATGGAATAACTGCTCGCTCCCGACTTGTGTTTTTGTATCGCTTCAGGATCGTGATCATAATCATACATGGCATTCAGTTCGTTCAGTAACAGGTTTATCTGCCTTTTTCCCGGTGGCGATGATCCAATTCATTTCTTCCAGCACGTCAACCGCTGCCGAGGAGTATCCGGCCCGTGTTACAGTTTCCACAAATTCATCCGGTGAAAGATAATCGAACCCGCCGAGCCTTGCCCATTTTTCATTTCTTTTTTCAAAATTTCCGTGCCGGTAGCATTCGGCGATGAGCGATACCTGCCCTCCGGCTTTCAGCACGCGGTTGATCTCCTTGAGATTCCCGACTAAATCGGGCCAAAAATAGTATGATTCCACTGAGATTACATGATCAAAGAAATTGTCGGGGAAGGGAATTGATTCGACCGATGCCTGTATGATCTGAACCCTCCCTGGATCAATGAATCTCCTGTTGATTCTGGATGCAACCGTTACGCAATCCTCGGAGTAATCGATGCCGTATATTCTGCCTTCGGTGGCCATTCCTGCCATGGTGTGAATGGTCTTCCCGCCGCCGCAGCCCACGTCGAGAATGACATCTCCCCTGCCTATTGCGATATGATCCAATCCCCATCGGGCGACCTTGTGTCCGTGATTCATGCCCCTCGCCATGAGTCTCCCGAAGGTCCCCGTGGGTTTTCTGGCTTGCTGTACGATCATCTTCTGCAGTCTCATCGGTACTCTCCTTTCGCATCATTGGTCCTTTTCTGATATGGAAATTGCCGGGGGTGTGTATCGCACCGTGTGCCGCATGTGAAAAAAAAGATACCGCGGTACCCTCTGCATGTATTCCCTGTAGGAATCTCCGTAGTGCGAGATGAGAAATTTCTCCTCTTCCAGAATCTGGAAATGGATGAGGGATATCGCGGCAGCCGCCGCGCACAGGAAGAAGCAATTGCTGTAGATCAGGAAGATGCCCACCATATAGACGTCGAGAAACAGGAATATGGGGTTCCGGGTGAGGGCGAAGACGCCGGTGGTCACCAGCCCTCCGGCCCGTCTCTTGTCTATGCCGATCCTCCAGGATGCGCCGAATGAAAAAAGAGCGGCCACGAAAAGGAGGATCGCGGCCGATACAAGCACGGCCCCAGTGATCTTGAAATAGATGGAATCGAAGAGTATCCCGTATCCCCCCTCTCCGAAGACATGCGCATCCACATGGAGCGAATGGGTCATCGCTTCGAAGGTCCACAGTAAAAAACCGGGGAATAGAATGAGTTCGAAGACGGCCCGTGCCCCCTTCTTATTCTTCCCCAGAACGAAGGGCCTGGTCCCCCCGATCCTGAGTATGATTGTTTTTCCTAGGAAGAGCGCATAGAAGACTGTCATTGTGCCGAAAACGATCCAGTCGAATATCGTCATGTCCCTCACCTCCCCACGGCCCTGTATTCCTCAACGCTCTCCGGCGGCCACCCCTCGACCGGGGGCCTGTTCCCGCCAAAGCGGAAATCGCAGCGGCTTGCCCCGTTCCCCAGGGTCTCGCTTCTCATCAGGCGGATCCCCATCATCTTGAACAGGGGGTAATCCAGCAGGCAGAGGTAGGGGAGATATTTCTCCGCCCCCTCGGTTTTATAGAACTTGCATATGCCGCATTCATGGAAGTTCACCCCGAACACAAAATCCGTGCCGTTTCCGGGGATATATTCGGAGACCCAGTCGCCGGGATATTCTCTCATCTGCGAACGAATCCCGTTTCTCTGTATGCGCTTCTGCCAGATCGGGGTGAGGTAGATTTTTTTGAGAATGAACCTCACGATTCCCGGCAGCGCCGCCAGATGGGACTCGTAGATGTCATGGAGCATCTTCCCGATCTCCTTCTCCGAGAGCCCCCTCTTCTCCAGCACCCTGATCAGAGAGAGGAGCTGGGCCGATCCCACGAGATTTCGCGTCAGGAAATTCTTACTGCCGCCGATATAGGGGATCCGCGGAATCATCGCCTCGTATTCCCCCAGGGTGTCGGCAATGATGGATTCTGTCTGGCGCTCGTTGAAGTCGCGCATGAGCACCTGTCTGTTTCGGGAAATGAGTTTCTGTAACTGCACGATGAGCCTTTTCTTCCGCTTGTTGTAGTAATCATTTTGCTTCATGGTCTGCTCCGTTTCATGGCGATGCTATTCCGGCAGACTCGCGTCTGCGTCGGCAGGCGGCTCTGGCCGCACGGACCTGTATTGACGCATGAGATCGTCCGGGATCCCCTGTCCGCTTTTCCACTCCCTGAAGGGCTCGTCGCTGCGGCGGGTGTATCCGGTATGGGCTGTACACATGATCGTGATGCCCTCAAGTCCGGAGAGCCTCCGGGCCGATGCGACGGCAGCGGCGTGATCCATGTTGAAGGGGCGGTAGAAGGGTGCGACGCCGCCGTTCTGGACGATGATCGCGTCGCCGGTGAACAGAATGCGGTCGTTCACGAGATAGGCCATGTGACCCGGCGTATGGCCGGGGGTCGCGATCGCCCGGACCGTGATGGATCCCACGCTTATGATGTCGCCGTCGTCGATGAGGGAGTACCCCTCCCGTAATCGGGGGCTCCGGTAGATGCCCGCAATGCGCGGCCTCGTGCCGTCTATCATCTCCTTCTCGTCCTTTCCGAGAAACACCCTGGCGGCGGGGAAGTGGTGCAGTCCCCCCGTATGGTCGCTGTCCCCGTGGGTCAGGAACAGGTGGGATATGCTGCCGGCCTCTATGCCGATCATATCAAGGCCCTCCGCGGTCGCATCATCCCCGTATCCCGCATCGATGCAGACCGCATCCGCTCCCGCCCGATAGATGAAGAGGTTGACGTCCCTGCTCTTCACCGCATAGAGGTTCTCCTGGATCATCCCTACCGGCGCAGGGTAAAAAAACGCCTCGTATATCCTCCCCGGGGTGGGGAGGAGGGCGTGAATGCGTCTCTTATAGGCGGTGAACTCTTCACCGAACATCCGCTCCAGATAGGCCTCTTCACTGAGGATCAGGAATCTGAAGCTTATATAGAAGACAATCGGTATGGTGATCAGAAACCAGGATCTGAAGAGGAGAACAATGCCCAGGTGGACAAAAAAGCTCCCCGCATACACGGGATTCCGCATGATGCCGTAAATCCCCTTTGTGGCCAGGACCCTCTTTTGGAAAAACGCATCGATCTTCATGGCGGAGGAGAGCCAGACGGGGAAGCCCAGTAGTATGAGAGCAATTCCACAGCTGATGAACGCCGCATAAGGCACCGGTGAGATCACGGAATCCGGATAGAACCGGATGTGGAGGAGGATCATGACCAGGGCGTAGGGAACGGTCGCGCAGGCTATCTTTGGTCCCACACCCCAGGCGGTCATTTCACTTTTACTGTTCCTATGCAACGCAATCACCTTCATGAAATATCAGACCGGATCAATCTGAATGGAGCACCTCGTTTTTCCAGGGAATGCAGCAGACTGGGTAAAGGTGAATTAGTATTAAATAACTAAATTAGATATAACTAACTTACTGTCTTTCTGTCAACAACTTTTCGATTTTTTTTTAAGGGGATGATGGTGTGTCCCGCCGGTATGTCATCCAGACGAGACGACGCCGATCCCCGAAGCATTGTGCCCCGGGGATGAATCGGTATGAGTATTCATTTCAGGGCGTCACGGGATCTCCCAAGGGAGGATTCCACGGCTGAGGATACGATGGGGCCCGCAATACCGTGTAGGGGCAGGTCATTCAATCGCGCCGTCGCTCTTCCGGAGGATCGCCCCGGTCAGCCCTGCGATGAGGAATATACCCGCCAGGAGGGTGAACCCCGACGCGGGGGTATAGCGGTCCAAAAGGAATCCGAAGAGGGGGGAGATGGCGATGAAGAGCAGGCGGCCCACCATGCTCCCGGTGGAGAGGACCGTGGCCCGAACCTCGGACTGGATGAGGGAATTGAGCTCATCCATGAAGAAGGGGAAGGAGAACCCCCAGACAAAGGCGTGGAGCGGCGCGAGGAGGAGCGCCGCGGGGCTGCGCAGGATGCCGATGGCGACGAGCATCGCCGGAATGAGAAATATGAGCCGGTAGGAGTTTTTCCTGCCGATGCGGCCGCTGATCCGGTGCGACGAGACCGCCCCGAAGGCGGAGGATGCCTGGAACAGGGCGAAGCCGACGCCGTTGGCGGCCACGGATAGCCCGTTGGCGCCCATCAGGAAGAGGTACCCCCACACGGAGATGATCCCCGTGACCAGCACAGTGGCGGAGAGAACCATGATGCGGAGTATCCGCCGGTGCCCCAGGCTGTAGCGGACGATCCGGACGACGTCTTTCATGGGATTGTCGCTTCTCCTCATGGTCCTTCCCGGCTCCACCAGGGTGATGGCGGCGACGCACATGAGGATCCCGGTGGCGATGTTGCAGTAGAAGGGGAGCATCAGGTACAGGTAGGCCAGCGCCCCGCCCAGCACCGAGGCGGCGGCGGTGCCGATCCTCGACATGGACTCCGAGCGCCCCTCGATCTTCTGGTATTCCCCGGAGCGGTTTTCCTCCAACAGCGTGTCGTATATAAGGGCCGATTCGGTCCCCGAGCAGAGGGCGAAGCCGAAGCCCAGCACCGCTTCCGCCAGGGCGAAATGCCAGAATCCCGTGCCGGTGGAATAGATCGCCAGCCCCACGGGGAGCGATGCGGCGCCGGCGGTCAGGGTGAGGCGCCGCCCCATGACATCGGAGAAATAGCCGGAGGGGATCTCGAAGGCCAGGAGCGAGAGGGAGAAGACCGACTGGATGACCAGTATCTCGGCCGCGGTGAGGCCGAAGGTCCTGTAGAAGGGAATGATCATGGGCATGATGAGCCAGAAGTCCCGCAGAAACCGGAAAAAGTACATTTTTACGATGTTGTGCCCGATGCGCCTCACCGGTGATGTCTCCAGATGTGAAGATGACGTACAGAGAGGATCCCGTGCCGATATTGTAAAGCCATTTACTTTTTTATCGACGGCCTCTGAAGAGGGGGATCCCGGCGGATGCGGCCTTTCGGCCACGCCGCAGAACCCTTCATTGTGTCGGTGAATGATCGCGAAGGCGCTCCTGCCCCTAGATCACCTGGCATCTCTCGCAGTAGTAGACGCTGCCGCCCAGGTAGGCCTCCTTCCTGATGGCGGTGCCGCACGCGGGGCAGGGTTTCCCCGCGTTTTTGCTGCTCATGACGGTGGCGTAGCCGCCGGGATTGCCGAGGAGATCCCTCTCGGTGTCCCTTCCCCCCCGCCGCTCCATGTCGGCCAGGGTTTTCCTGATGGCCCTGTACAATGCCCTCTTGTCCTTGCCGACCATGGTGCTCACCCTCCTCTTGGGATGCATGCGGGCGTTGAACAGGAGATCCTGCAAAACGCCGTTCCCCACACCGGGGATCCTCTGCTCCGTGGCCAGCAGCGCCTTCAGGCTCAGCCTCTGGGATTCCGGGGCGTCCGTTATCCGAAGGAAATACTCCAGATGGAATGACGGGGAGAGCGCCGCCGGCTTCTCCACGGCCGCCCTGTAGTATTTGTTGTCGTAGATCCCGTCCATGAAGCAGACCACGCCGCCGTACATCTGCACCGAGGTGGAGAGCGAGCTGCCGTCCTCGAATTCCAGCAGGAGCTGGTGCCTCTCCGGCGGCGCATCGCCGGGTGTTCGGAATCTCAGGTTGACACCGTCGCTGAAGAGGAGGGTGGCCCTGCCAGCCCGTACCTCCACCATGGCCCCCCGCCCCTGGGCCTCCCCGATGGTCTCACCGGTGAGCATTGACGGGTACGCCGCCGAGTCGCCGTTGTACCAGGCGAGCTTGTGCGCCGTATGGGCGGCGATGACCGATGCTATCTTCTTGCCCCGTACGGTTTCGTTCAGCTGCCGCGCCATCACCAGGGCTTCAGGTAGTTCCAGCATCTCTTATATCCTCCCGTGACCTTTATACCGTCCTGTTTCAGGAGCTCAAGCGTAAGGGGCGCTCCCGGTCAGCTCCTTTTCAATACCGGTGCGGTCCCTTGAAGATGGACCGCCCGCCGGCCTCCACGTCATACACATGAAAGTCCATGCCGGTGATCGGTCTGTAGAGCACGAACCGCAGGCTCGCTCACATGGCCTCGGACGCCTGATTGCGGTGCGGACAGGAGATCGACGGTTTCGAAGGGTCCCCCCGATACGGCAAGGATTACCACGCACAGAGTCGTTTTGAGATTTGGGTAATGATAGATCGATACATGCTTCATAATAATGTTACCGGAAGTAATCATGAACCGCTTTCAATCTATGCTGGTCCACTCAGAAATCCCCCGTAGCCATGATGTGTAATTTGAATGATAGAACAGAGGGTGTGTAAAATCAAACAAAAAACTGTGGCGCCATGATGGCCGAGGAATGTTGTTTTCGTCGTGGCCTCACGGAATTTAACGGAACCGGATGGTCCCCTTTGGCGCGGTAATCGGATAGAACGATGCAATGATCCGGGGAGTGTATGAATGAATTTTCTATTTTAATTCAGAACAATTTCATGAATATGCCGTGTCGGTGGATCAGACCCCGTGAGGACGGGGGGACAGAGCCCCGATGAGGGGCGTAAAGGGCTTGATTTATTGGGCATGATTCCCGAGAATGCGCCAGTTGACGGTTCGGGAGGAGGGTATGCAGCGCGAGGTGAAGTTCGACAGGGTGGAAGGGTTCATCGGCGAGATGAAGCGCATCGGCGTGGACAAGATCGCCTTCTGCGAGACCAGCGAGCGGCGTGCTGTCCAGGAATCGCCGGAGGTGCTCTCGGTGATGCCGGTGGTGATGCTGGAGCTGCTGGCCTACCGCGACGCCGTGCTCTACAAGTGCGTGCTGCGCGATATCGATCTGGACGCCACGTACGATCTCCTGGTGGCGCGGGGATTCGAGGTCACCAGGAGCACGAGGAACATCACATGACCGGGAGAGAGGCGGCGCTGCGCGTGCGGGACCTCCGGGTCACCTTCTCGATGCACCAGGGTGATATCCGGGCGGTGCGGGGTGTCTCCTTCGACATCGCCGAGGGGGAGACCATGGGGCTCGTGGGCGAATCGGGGTGCGGGAAGTCGGTCACCGCCTTCTCGGTACTCCGCCTGATACGGCCCCCGGGCCGCATAGACTCGGGGAGCATCCTCTGCCGCGGCAGGGAGATCATGGCCATGGAGGAGGATGAGCTGCGCGGGGTCCGCGGGCGGGAGATCGCCATGATCTTCCAGGAGCCCATGACCTCGCTCAACCCGGTGCTCACCGCGGGGTACCAGATACGGGAGAACATCATGCTCCACACCGGAGCGGGCCGCAGGGAGGCCAGGGAGCGGGCCGTGGAGATGCTGCGCCTCGTGGGCATTCCGGATCCGGCGAAGCGCTTCGATTCCTACCCCCACGAGTTTTCCGGGGGGATGCGCCAGCGGGTGATGATCGCCATGTCGCTTTCCGCCTCCCCCTCGATACTGATCGCCGACGAGCCCACCACGGCGCTGGACGTCACCATCCAGGCGCAGATACTGGACATGCTCCTCTCTCTCCAGAAGGAACGGCGGATGTCGCTGCTCCTCATTACCCACGATCTGGGCATCGTGGCGAACTCGGCGGACCACGTGGCCATCATGTACGCCGGTGAGATCGTCGAATACGGCACCACCAAGGATATCTTCAAGAGGCACCTGCACCCCTACACGAAGGGGCTCTTCGAGGCGGTGCCGAAGATCGGCGGGAGGGGGGGGAGGCTCAGGACGATACCGGGCACCGTGCCGTCGCTCTCCCGGGAGCCGGGGGGATGCGTCTTTTATCCGCGGTGCCACTGGGCCTCCCCGGAGTGCGCCGCGGCACCGGTGGAGCTCCGGAAAATTGGGAAGGATCGCCTGGTGCGCTGCATTAAGGCGTGACTGCCTCACGGGGAGCGCGGGAAGATCACGCAATGCATGAGGATGTCACTCGATCTGGGAAAGCTTCTCGGCGTAGTGCGCCAGGTCCAGGTTCTTGTCCTCCCTTCCCATCATCGCATAGATCTCCTCGGCGATGATGACCGCGATCTTCTCCTTCGCGGTCTCGCTGTCGTAGCCGCTGTTCATGAGGCGGGTATAGGTCTCCTTCGTGGCGGGCGGCGTGTTCGACTCTATCTGCTGTTCCACCATCTTGATAAGGTGCTGATAAAGGTTGAAGTCTTTTTCCATCGTCTCCCCCCCCCTACCGGCATGGACCTCTCCGGTGGTCCCTGAATTCACTGGATGATTCGGCAGCCGCGGTATCCCGGCATGCCGCATACTCTTATTGCCGCCCGTGACGGCAAAATACAAGTACAATTTTACGCCGCTATCATAATTGTACTCCACCCGGGGAGTCCTGGGTATCAATATTTTGTCCCACCCCCCGTTTTTTAATTGATTATTGATGTTTTCGTCATATGGTTGCAGTCCGCCGTCGTTTCCCGCGATGCGGTGGTATCAGTATTATGTCGTATGCGATGAACGCGGAGAGCGTTACAGAATGAGGGTGAGCCCATGGATGATACGGTGAAGCCCCTGGCCGCCCAGGGACGGTGGCACGTCCCCTTCAGGGACGACGGTTTCTGGAGGGTCGGGGTCTATGCCCCGGAATTCAGGTCGCCGGAGGAGATCACGCAGCTGGAGCGGCACACCTGCCCCGAGCTCTTCTTCTGCGCCAGGGGACGGGCGGGCCTGCTGCTGAAGGACGATGCCGGTGAGCGGGTGGTGGAGCTCGCTCAGGGGGAGGCGATACAGGTCAGCGGCTATCACAACGGATTCGTCGTTGAGGAGGGGAGCTATTTCATCGTGGTGGAGCGCACCTCCTTCGCCACCGAGTACATCGACCGCCGATCCGGAACGGTGGTGAAAAAGATTGTCGTGGAATAGGGGGGGCGGTCACGGGCCGAGGGGAGATGGAAAACGGACTGAATATACTGTACTTGGATCTGCAGCCGGAAAAGAAGAGCGGCCTTCTCAAGGCGCTGCAGGAGGCCGATTTCACCGTTACCGTGGCCGATCCGGCTTCCGCTCCGGAGACGTATGACGGCCGCTATCTGCTGGTTCTCTGCCGCATGAGCGGCGTCGCCAGGTTCCAGGAGATCGGCACGTTTCTGAAGGGACTGGTCGGCTCCGGTGAGAGGACGATGGTGATGCTCACCTCGGACCCGGAACCGGAATTTTATCTGCAGGGGATGGAGCACGGCTTCACGGAGTTCATACTGCTCCCCTGCAGCCACTCCTACCTGGCGGCGAAGATGCTGAAGATATCGAAGGGTGCGGAATCCCCGCATGAAGCGGCCGCGGGGGAGGGTACGTCGATCATCCTGAGGGGCGGCACCGGGCAGGCCAGGATCCACCTGGGCGGGATAGTGAAATCGCTCCGGTCATTCATCGACAACTCGATACATCAGAACGCCTTGATACAGGGGTTTCTCCGCCACCGTCCGGCCTTCAGGGGCCTCTCCGGCGACCTGGACATCATCCCCGTGGCGGACAGCGTCTTCTCCGCCGCCGAGCTTCTCCGGGAGGAGCTGTACCAGGCGCTGGAGAGAAAGGAGTTCGAGATCTATTACCAGCCGGTGCTGTCCCTGTCGGACGAGGGATTCTGCGGTTTCGAGGCCCTGATCCGGTGGAACCACCCGCAGAAGGGCGTGCTCCTGCCCGACCAGTTCATGGCGTCGGCCGAGGAATCGTCCATCATCATCCCCCTGGGATACTGGATCGTCGAGGAGGTGGCGCGGCGGCTGGTACTGTGGCGAGGCCTGGCGCCGCAGGGGCGTCTCAGGGTCAACGTGAACCTCTCGGCGCGGCAGTTCGTGGATCGGGACCTGTCGCAGCGGATAATCGATATATCCGAGGCGCACGGGATCGATCCCGCGGTGCTGGGCCTCGAGATCACCGAGAGCGCCTTCATGGAGGACATGGAATCGGCCAACATCAACCTGCTGAAGCTCAAGTCCCGTAATTTCACCATCTATATGGACGATTTCGGCACCGGCTATTCCTCACTCTCGTACCTCCTCCATTTCCCCGTCGATATCATCAAGATCGACAAGTCCTTCGTACAGTGGATGCATATCGACGAGCAGAGCGAGGAGATCGTCCGCTCGGTGATCGTACTGGCGCACAACCTCAAGCGCCAGGTGGTGGCGGAGGGGGTGGAGGAGCAGGTACACCTGGAGATGCTGAGGTCCTTCGGTTGCGATTACATACAGGGGTACCTGGTGGCTCGTCCCCTCTCCGCCGAGGGTGCCGGCCGCTATCTCCGGGACAGATGCGAGCGGTGATGCCGCGACCCCTCATGGATGCGGCGCTCTCCCCCGACGGCAGGCCCGTACGCCAATCCCTCGTGGCTGCCGTCTCCATGGGCCGCCGGCCGTCCTAGTCGCCCATATCGTAGATCCTCTGCAGAATCCTGGAGGAGAGCGCCTCCAGCACGTGCTCGCGGTGTATCTGGGCGGCTCCCCCGAGGTCCGCGATGCTCCTGCTCACCTTGAGTATTTTGAAAAATGACCGTGCCGTGAGCCGCATCCTGGAAGCTGCCGATTCCAGCATGGCCCTGGTGATCCCGTCGGTGGCGCAGTGGGCGGCGATCTGCTCCTGCGTCATCCTGGCATTGCACACCGTGCCGGTCCCCCGGAAGCGTTCCGCCTGTAGGGCCCTGGCGGCCGCCACCCGCCGGGCTATGGCCTCCGAGCGTTCGCCCCTGGCCCCGCCGGCGAGCTCGCCGTAGGGGACACGGTGAACCAGCACCTCGATGTCAATGCGGTCCAGGATCGGCCCCGATATCTTCCTGAAGTACTCCCTGACCATCCGGGCGGTGCAGGTGCAGCGGACCTCGTTGTCCAGATAGTAGCCGCACTGGCAGGGATTGCTGGCGGCGATGAGCATGAAGTCAGCGGGGAAGGTGAAAGTCCCCGCCGCCCTGGAGACGGTGATCTCCCGGTCCTCCAGCGGCTGCCGGAGCGCCTGGAGGACGTCATTCCGGAACTCGATGAACTCGTCGAGAAAGAGGATGCCGTTGTGCGAGAGGCTCACCTCGCCGACCCTGGGAATGGTCCCGCCCCCGGTGAGTGCGATGTCCGACGAGGTGTGGTGGGGGGCCCTGAAGGGGGGCACGGTGATGAGCCCGGACCGGGGGGCGAGTTTACCCCCCACCGAGTGGACCATGGTGGTCTCTATTGCCTGCTCCACCGTGAGGGGCGGCAGGATCGACGGGATCCTCCGCGCCAGCATGGTCTTCCCCGAGCCCGGCGCGCCGCAGAGCAGGACGTTGTGACGGCCGGCCGCCGCGATCTCCAGGGCCCGCTTAGCCGTCTCCTGTCCCCGCACGTCCGCAAAATCGAAATACGCCGCCTCCCTCCTGTCCGGGGGAGCCTCGCGGAACGGCTCACCCCCCTCCTGGAGCACCCGGACGGCATCGGCCATGTCCCTGACCGGGTATACCGCCAGCCCCTCGACGGCGGAGGCCTCGTGACGGTTCTCCCAGGGGACGATCATCTTCAGGTAGCCGTGTTTCCGGAGGGATATGGCCATGGCGATGACGCCGCGCACCGGTTTCACTCGGCCGTCCAGGGAGAGCTCCCCCACCAGGGGGACCGCCCGGGGGGCGATGCGGAGCTGGCCCGTGGCGTGGAGTATCGACACCGCGATGGGGAGGTCGAAGGTGGCCCCCTGCTTCTTGAAGTCCGCCGGCGCCAGGTTTACGATGAAGTTCTTCGGGGGGAACTGGTAGCCGGAATTCTCGATGGCCGACCTGATGCGCTCCCGCGATTCCCTGATGGTGGAATCGGGGAGGCCCACGATGATGAAATTGGGGAGGCCGCGGACCGTATCCACCTCGATCTCCACGATGCGGGCCTCTATCCCCAGGATGCCGGAGGAAACTGATCCCGATAGCATGCTCCCCTCTTTGTCATTCCCCTACTGAATGAACGATCGGGGGGGGGAAGAAATTAAAAAAAACCTGTATTTGTACTTTATAGTAGACTCAGCGATGGTTTTCTGAACAGTAATATTAAATTGTATAATGTAGCAAATATTGTATAAAAAGTTACAATTAATATTGACAAAATAACACAAATAAAAAATAAGTAACACAAATTTACATCATACTGCAGAGGTTGAAATGAAACGATCAAAGCCAGCGGGCCGTTCGATCCAGTCGATTCTCGGATATGTCCTTCTGGGCCTTCTGCTCTCCGCCACAGGCCTGATGGGACAGGATACCGCCGCGGACCAGCAGGGGACCGAGGGGAAGACGACGGTGGAAAAGAGTGGCGGTGATGCGGAATCCAGGGATAAAAAGTCCCAGGAGAAGGGGCGCTTCCTCCAGAAGGAGATCACCGTGACCGCCACCAGGACCAGGACCCTGTCCGAAAGGCTCCCCGTGACCGCCTACACCGTGGGGCAGGAGGAGATGGAGCAGCAGCCGGGATACGGCAGGAACAACTACGGCGAGCTCATCCGGGACGTACCGGGGGTGAACGTCGGGGAATCGGTGCAGACGGCGCCCCCCTGGATCAACCTGCGCGGTACCGGCTACTTCGTGGGGAGGACCCAGTACCTGGTGGACGGGCTCCCTGTGGCATCGTCCACCACGCCCATGATGACCACCTGCCTCAACAACAACAACATCGAGCAGATCGATGTGGTGCTGGGACCGGGGTCGGCACTCTACGGCGCCAATGCGGCCGGCGGCGTGGTGAACCTCATCACGAGGCAGGGGAGCGAGGACGTGGGCGCCTTCGCCGCTTTGGGATACGGGAGCAGGAACACCTGGAGGCCCAGCGCCGGCGCGGGGAACCGCGTGGGGAATTTCCACTACTACGTATCCTACAACGGCGACATGACCGACGGCTACAAGATGCGGCCCCTTCGGCAGATGCTGCAGCTCTACTCCCTGGGAGCGAAGAGCAATCTCAACGGCGCCTCGGTTGAGGACGTGGGATACCGGAATCACAATTTCTACGCCAAGGTGGGCTGGGAGCACGACGGGGCCGGCTTCTTCGTGAATTACAACTACGCCGCATTCAACATCGACGGCGGCCAGATCAATCGGCGAAGCGTTGATAACGGGAAGCAGGGGATCGGCAGCGTCAGGGCCTGGGTCCCCATAGGAGACGCGGTGAAGGTGAGCGCCGCTGTGGGGCACCAGTTCTGGGACAGGCCCTCCACCTCCACCACCGGGCTGAGCCTTACGGCGTATAACGCGACGCCGACCACACGATCGGAATCGAAGACCAGGAGGATACCCGCCGAGATCCAGACCGATATAACTATCGGCGAGTACAACGTCACCACCGTGGGGGGATTCTTCAGCACGGAGAAGCTGGAGACCGATGTCCTGAGCCGGACCACGCATCTGCCGTCGTCCCAGAGCAGCACCACGACGAATCAGTACGCCGCCTTTTTACAGAACCAGACCTTCCTGCTGGACAAGAGGCTCACGATACTCCTGGGGGTGCGCTACGACCGCTGGCAGTACAAGGATATCTATGATACCTCCTCGGTCTCTGCGTACTCCCGGGGCCTCAACAAGTTCGCCTGGACCTATCGCGGCGGCGTCAAGTACCGAATCAACGACTACATCGCCGTGCGGAGCTCCGCCGGCACCGCCTTCTGGCCCGGTGCCGCCTCCTGGCTGTTCCAGAACACCAGCTCCGGCACCACTTGGCGTGAGGCGAACCGGCGGCTCAAGCCGGAGCGAACCTGGATGGTGGACGGCGGTGTCGAAATCACCATAGGGGAGTGGGGCACCACGCTGGGCCTGACCCCCTACTACGGCAGGATCCAGGACATGATCCTGTACCGCTACGACCAGCATCCCACGCTTCCCGCGGTCGACATTGTCAGGACCAGGAACGTGGCGGAGGCGGAGATCTACGGCGTGGAGATACTCTTCACCCAGCGGTTCGGCCAGCACCTCATGGTGTTCCTGAGCCACACGCAGAACCACTCCAGAATCATCAGGGACAGGAACCCCTTCGATGTGGACCATCCCACCGTGAAGGGGAACCAGGTGGCCAACTCGCCGGATTTCCACGGCAGTGCGGGGCTCCGCTTCCTCTACAACGAGCTCTTCAACTTTTCTGCCTCGGTGCGCTATGCAGACTGGCGGTTCTACGACAACGACAACACCCAGGCCCCCTGCTACCACATGAGGCCCTTCGTGACGCTGGACCTGAAGATCTGGCGTGACTGGTACCTCACCGACGAGCTGATTCTGAGCACCGCCTTCTCGGTGAACGACGTCTTCGACACGGAAAATTACTTCACCGAGTTCTATACCATAAGCCCGGGGCGCACCTGGATGGTGAACCTGGGAATGCGGTATCTGTACTGACAATGAGTTTTCTCCTCTTTCGAAAAACCGGCGCCGCGGTCTCCGCGGCGTTGGTGTCTCTTGCCGCGGTGGCTCTGGGCGCCTGCGGCAACGGATCACCGTCCCCTGCGTCGAGTGAACCGGTACTGGTGCTCGCCGCCGGCCGGGATTTCTTCGACGGTCCCGAGAGCGAAACCTGCATCCACGGGAGCGCCAACGTCTGGGAGGCCCTGGTGAAAATGGACGGCAGGCTCAGGCCACGGCCGTGGCTCGCGGAGCGATGGGAATCACGGGGCGGCGGTAAAATCTGGCGGTTCCGCCTGCGGGGGGGCGTTCTCTTCCACAACGGCGCGCCGCTCACTGCGGCGGATGTGGTGGCCAACATGGAGCGGAAGCGCCGCCATCCGCGGTTCGATCCCCGGGGGATCATGGGGAACGTGACGGCACTGCGCGCGGCGGGGGATCGTGTCGTGGAATTCCGGCTGCTCCACCCGCTCCCCTTCTTCCCCGGTCTCCTCTCGTACTACGGCAGTCCCATCCTCCACCCCTCGTCATTCAACGGCGACGGAACTATCCGGAGGATGATCGGCACCGGGCCCTTCATGTTCCGGTCGGTGGACCGGGGGCGCTCGCTCACCCTCGTGCGGTTCGACCGCTACTGGGGCGCCAGACCGGCCTACGGCAGGGTCGTCTTCAAAGTGATCCATGACGCGAACATCAGGATACAATCGCTTCGGAAGGGGGAGATCGACGGTATCGCCGATATCGGCGGCATCCTGCCGGACCAGGCCCGTGACCTGGGGCGTGACAGGGGCATCGTGCTGAAGCGGCAGATGCTCGGCTCGACACATTATCTGGTTTTCAACTGCGGGGCGCCCCCCTTCGATGACCGGGACGCCAGGCTCTGGCTGGTGCGGCAGCTGGACTGGAAAGAATCCCTTGAGGCGATCACCGAGGGGGGCGCCGTGGTGGACAACCTGCTAATCACCCCCCTGGCCGGGAGGTGGGACACCGGCGGGGGTGTGCCGGAGCGCATCGTACAAAGGCCGGCGTTCAGTGCCGGGAGGGGCCCGCTGCGGATCCTGCTGCACCGGGGATTTTTCCAACGGCTCCCCTATCTCCCCATCGCAGAGATGCTGGTGGACCTGCTGGACCGGCAGGGCGTCAGGGCGGAGATTTCCATACAGGAGGCAGGTGCCTACGGCCAAATGCTGAAAGCGGGAGACTTCCACCTGAGCATTCAGCCCAGCAACCTGCTGACCGGTGACCCGGATATCTTCTTCTCCGGCACGGGGGTGAAGAGGGCGGCCGGCTATAACAGTCCGGCCCTGACGCTCCTGGTGGAAGAGGCCAGGCATGAGATGAATGAATCACGACGCAGGGAGTTATACCGGAGGGCGGCCCGCATCGTCTGGTCGGATCTTCCGATATTCCCTCTCTATCACGAGGAGGCGCTCTATGCCCATCGCGATTCCGTGCAGTACCTGGCGATGGATCCCCTGTTCAGGCCGGACCTGCTGACCGCCAAGCCGAGGCCCGGAAAGACATTGAAGAAGAGTGCCTTCGTATCATTAAAAAAAGTGAGGTCTCCATGATGAATTCTGGCGTACCTATCGATCAATCGGCCATCCAGGGATCCGGCGGTGAGGCCTCCCCCATGGAGGATTTCTGGAGCGGCATCAGCGTGGTGTACATGGAAGGGACCGGACACGGCTTTTACATGGGGGAGCGGGCCGCGAAGATGATATTCGGCACCGGCATCGCCGCAGCGGGGAGCATGGTGCTGGACGTGGGCTCCGGTCCCGGCACGATGGCGGTCCCCCTGGCCGCACGGGGATGCATGGTGACCGCCCTGGACAGCGCCCCGGGGATGTGCGACCTTCTGGACCGGGAGGCCTCACGGCTGGGCGGGAACCTCAGGGTGCTTCGGGGGCGCTTCGAGGAGATGGAGGCGGGGGAATACGACCTTGTGCTTGCGGGATTCTGCCCCGCGGTGCAAACCGTCGAGGCCCTGCGTCGCATGGAGCGCCTGTCGCACCGTCACTGCGCGGTGCTCATGGCCATGCCCTCCCTCATCGATGAGGTGAGGGAACATGTCTGGCGGATGGGCACGGGGCGGCGGCCGCCTCGGTCCATCACCGTCCCGGACATGCTGGGGATGCTGGAGGCTATGGGGAAGGCACCCCGATTCGAAAGAGCCTCCGTGGAGGTTGTCATCGAGAGGCCCGTGGAGACGCTGGGAAGGTTCTACGACGGCATCCTCGCCGCCCAGGGCCATGCGGGCGCCTCGTCGGGAGAGGCCATAGGAGAGGTCATCGGCGGCAGGCTGAGGGAATCGTCGTCGCTGCGCTTTGAAAAGGTCCTCACGCTGCTGCACTGGGTACGCTAGCCATGAGATTTACCGCGGCCCGGGACATTCTTGCCAGGTTCGCCTGGTTCGTCGTTCATGTGCTGGCCGTATCGCTGATCTGCTTTTCTGCCCTGTCCCTGGTGCCGGGAGACCCCGCAGCGGTGCTGCTGAGGGCCTACGAAGAGCCGGTGAGCGACGAGGCCATCCGGGATACGCAGGCCAGGATGGGGACCGACAGGCCCTTTCTCGTCCGCTACGTCCGCTGGCTGGGGCACGCGGCATGCTTCGATTTCGGTGTGTCATTCAGGACCGGTGAGCCGGCCGCCGCGCGCATTCTCGGAAGCCTCCCCGCGACGCTGGAGCTGGCAACGGCGGCGTTTGTTCTCCTCGTGTTTCTGTCGCTGGCAGCCGCCATCACGGCGACCCACTGGAGAAACGGGAGACCGGACCTGTGCCTCCAGTATGTGTCGGTGACGCTCGGTTCCGTCCCGGCCTTCTGGCTGGGCCTCCTCCTGGTGATTGTCTTTTCCGTGGCCCTGGGCGTCACCCCGGTGGCCGGGAGGGACGGGCCGATGCATCTCATTCTTCCGGTGATGACGCTGGCGCTGGGCGCCTCTCTCGTGCAGGGGCGCGTTATCCGCGGCCTCTTCCTGGGGATACTGCAGCAGAACTACATCCGCACGGCAAGGGCCAGGGGGCTCGGCGAGGCGAGGATCCTGCTGGTCCATGTACTGAAAAATGCCCTCCCGGGGGTGCTGGTGATCTGGGGGATAAGCTTCGGGCACCTGCTCTGCGGCAGCGTGATCGTGGAGAACATCTTCTCGTGGCCCGGCATGGGAACGCTGGTGGTGGAATCGATTTTTGCACGGGACTACCCGGTCCTGATGGGCTGCGTGCTGACCGGGTCGCTCTGTTTCCTGGCGGTGAATGCCCTGGCCGATGCGCTGGCCAGGGTTTTCGACCCGCGGCGGCGGTGAGGGGATGACGGGGGGCGCCGGGACATGAGGCGGAACCGGAAAATTCTCTTCGGCGGATCTCTGCTGGCGGCCCTTTGTATCCTGTCCCTGTGCGCCCCGGTGATCGCCCCGCACGATCCGCTCAGGGTCGATATAGGGGCGCGGTTTCATGCGCCGTCGCGCATCTATCCCCTGGGGGCTGACGGGCTGGGAAGGTGCGAGCTTTCGCGGGTCCTCCATGCCGCGGGGGTTTCGCTGGGAGCGAGCGCCGTGACCTCCCTGGCGATCATCGTCACGGGAATCCTCTTCGGAATGGCGGCGGCGCTCTCCGGCGGCATCACGGACCGGATACTATCCAGGATCATCGACATCCTCCTCTCCTTCCCCTCCCTCCTGCTGGCCCTGGCCGTGGCGGGGATGATCGGCCCGTCTCTTGCCGGTGTTGCGGCGGGCATCGCCTTCACGGGCTGGGCCCCCTTTGCGAGGATCGCCAGGAATGCGGTGCTGGAGGTGATGACCAGTGAGTTCTATCAGTCGGCACGGGTCATCGGTGCCGGGAATGGGAGAATCATGCTTCACTACCTGCTGCCGCAGGTGATGATCGCGGTGGCCACGCTTGCCGGGTTTGAACTGCGATCGGTCCTGCTGGGGATAAGCGGGCTGAGCTTCCTGGGCCTGGGGATGCAAGCCCCCTTTCCCGAACTGGGCGCCATGCTGGGAGAGGCGAGGATCTATATCGGCTCCGCACCGCATCTCATCGTGGCGCCCGGCGCCATGCTCTTCTTCATTGTCCTGGGGTGCACCCTGCTGGGCGAGGGTCTGAACGAGTATTACGCCGTCAACCGGTGATCTCCCGGGTGGCCGCGCCCCGAGCGATCCTAAACCTCCCATTAATGATTTGACCTGCACATCCCACCGTGTCATGATCTCAGAGAGCCCTTTCGGGCATTTGAACCATGGACAGGGAGTTCGTCATCAAGGACTATTACGGCCTCCTGGGGGTCAGTCCCACAGCCACGGGCGGTGAGATACGCAGGGCCTTCCGCGCCATGGCGATGAAGACGCACCCGGATGTCTCGAGGGAGCCGGACAACCACGAGAGGTTCCTTCTGCTCAGGGAGGCCTACGAGGTCCTCTCCAGCACCGCCGGCAGGAGGGACTATGACCGGGTCCGTGAGGGGCATGCCGGAGGCCTGGAGGGGGGCGATCCCTTCCGCGAGGCCTTTGCGGCCTTCGGCGTCGGGGGAGGGGAGCGCTTTAACGGCGAATGGGAGTTCTTCGTACGGAGCCCCGGCCGCTATCTCGATATCTTCGACAGCATGATGAGGGTACTCGTCTCCTCCGCGGCGGCCTTCATCTCCGGCACCGTGGCGGCGCTGCTGGCCCTCCTCTGTATCGCCGGGGCCGCGGCGATCGCGGTGGCTGCGGCGATGGCCGCTGCGGCCGCACTGGCCTCCACGTCGCTGGCCGCCCTGGCGGTGCTGTTCATGGCGGTGCGGATGGTCCGGCGGGCCCGCCGCTGGGCCGCTCGAATCACTGATGGGGCGGTGGGGGCGCTGGGCGGGCTCGTGGCGCGCCAGATGGAGGGGATCCCCCGGCGCACGGGGATGCGGCTCCTCCACGGAACCTACGGTCTCGCCGCGGCGTTCCTCGGCGTCGCCGGGCATGCCGCGTACAGTGCACTGCGGGTCGGAGGGGTGGCGAACGGCGACGTCGGCATTGGGCGAGTCGAACTCCTGGTGCCGATCGTGCTGGCGCTTCAGTTCGCGGCCTCACTGCCGCTGATGTTCGAGGTGGTGAAGGCCGCGATGTTCCGGTATCCGGATACGGTCTACACCGCCTACAGGATCGGGAGACTTCGTGGTATCAGTTATATGAAGGACCGCACGCTGCCGCCTGCGTCCGGCGGGGATGTGGAATGACAGGCGAGGAAGAAACCGTGAGAATGCACATGAACAGGTCCGAGACGGAGGCGCTTCTCTTTCATGCAGCCTTTGCGGCGCTCTGCGGTGCGGTGATGGCGGTGCCGGCAGGCGCCGGGGCGGGGGTGCGCTTCCTGGCACTCACCGTCCTGTACAACACCGTCCTGCCGCTCTACGCACGCCTGCGGGGGCATGACGGGTGGATGCCCCTGTGGCGCTACTCGCTGGTGCTGAGCCTGTTCCAGCTCTTCCCGGACTGGATTCTCACGGAGGTTATGGGGATATTGGTGTTCCCTGAGGACGGTCTGTTCAAGATCGGCACGGTTTCCGGATACATGCCCCTCCTGTGGACGATCCCGCTGTTCATCCTGCTCTTCGCGGCGGAATCGGTCCGTGAAAGGAAGGGTGAGGCGGCGGCGTATCTGGCGGCGGGCCTTATCGCCTTCATCCTCTTCGTGGGGTCAGAGCAGACCCTGTGGATACTGGGCTCCTGGTATCCCCGCCGGGTGACCATGGTGGGGCACGTGGCACTCTATATCATTGTCCCGGAGGTGCTGCTGGGGATCTACGGCTATTACGGCTACCGGACCTCCTCAAACCGGGGGGTGGCCGTCATCGGGGCCGCCTTCTCGGTGATGCTGGTCTACACCGGTGCGGCGGCCCTATCCTATCTCATCATCGAACGAATCATCGCAGGGGGTGCATGATGGATCGTGAGACGCTGCTGGAACTCGTGAAAAGCTCGCCGGAGATTGTGGCGCGGCATGACCGGGAGGCCTGGCTGGGTCTCTTCTCATCCGACGCCGTGGTGGAGGACCCGGTGGGGGCCGGGTCCAACAGGAAGGGGGCCGACTGGAAAGGGGGGCGCGACGGGCTCGCCCGCTTCTACGACGTCTTCATCGCCCCGAACGACATCGCCTTCACGGTGCACCGGGATATCGTCGCCGACGACGAGGTTGTGCGGGACGTGACCATACGGACAGTACTCCCAAACGGCGCGGTGAGCCTCGTGGATGCATACCTGATCTACCGCTGCACCATGGAGGGGGGGCGGCCGGCGATTAAAAGCCTTCAGGCCCACTGGGAGTTCGGTGCCAATGCACTGGGGCTTCTCAGGCACAACGGTCTCCGGGGAATGGCTGCGTCCCTGGGACAGTTCGTCCTGATGTTGCGCATCCAGGGGGTGCGGCGCACCGCCCGGTACTGCTCCTCCCTGTGGCGCGGAATCTCACGAGGGAGGGGAGGGCGCGCGGTACGGGACTTCGTCTCCGCCGTGAACAGGAGGGACCGGGAGGGGATGCTGGCGCTCTGCGAGGCGGGGGCCGCGATCAGCAATCCCGCCGGCATCTCCCGGAGCGCCGATGATTTTTTCTCCCAGATCGGGAGGCTGACCCTCTTCCACGTGTACGATCTGCGCAGTGCCGGATGGTACTGCTCCTGCACCTTCAAGGCGGTCCGCGAGGAAGAGGAGTCTTCCGGTATCGCCCTTTTCGCATTCTCTCCCCGCTCCGGCAGGATCGAATCGGTCCTCTTCTACAGGGACTGACGGGGCATCCCGCGATCGCTTCCGCACCGGGGAAACCACTACCGGCAACAGGGGGTTTTCCCCATGCTATTTCCGTGTGCCCTCCTATTCCCCGACATCCGGATAGAGTGTACATTGAAACTGCAGGTGCAAAGCCGGGCCTGGATGAGACCATGGGCGAGGAGGGCGATCCATGTTGGTGGAAAAGATGGAGTATTCGAAAAAACTGATCGCCGCCGGCGAGGCGGCGGCAATGGTAAAATCCGGCGACCACGTGTTCTACGGCGAGTTTGCCCTGTTCCCGGAGGCCTGCGACGAGGCCCTGGCGGCCAGGGCGCGGGAGCTCCGGGGGGTGGATGTGCGGAGCGTCTGCTACAGCCAGATGCCGAAGATCGTGGAGGCAGACCCCGAGCGGAGGCATTTCATCCTGAACGACTATCACTTCGGGGCTGTGTCCCGGCGCCTTCATGACCGGAACCTGTGCAACTACATCCCCACAGCGTATCACCAGGGGCCCCGGTTCATCAGGAAGTACGTCGATTTCGACGTCTCCTTCATTACCGCCGGCCCCATGGATCCCAGGGGCTATTTCAACTACGGCCTGGCCAACTCGGTGACCGGCGCCGCAATCGACAAATCGAAGAGGGTGGTGGTGGAGATAAACGAGAACGTCCCCTACTGCCTGGGGGGGAACCAGGAATCGATCCACATCTCCCGCGTCGATCACGTCGTCGAGGGGAAGAACAGGCCCCTGGTGCAGGTGCCGCCGCAGGAGCCGACCGAGCTGAACAGGCGCATCGCCGAATTGATCATGAGTGAGATCCAGGACGGCGCCACTCTGCAGCTGGGGATCGGCGGGCTTCCCAACGTGATCGGCCAGCTCATCGCGGACAGCGATCTGAAGGACCTGGGGATCCATACCGAGATGCTGGTGGACTCCTGCGTGGACCTGTACAACTCCGGGAGGATTACCGGCGCGCGGAAGTTCATCGACAAGTACAAGATGACCTACACCTTCGCCATGGGTACGCAGAAGCTCTACGACTTCCTCCATCATAACCCCACCTGCGCCTCCTACCCGGTGAACTACGTGAACGACCCCAGAGTCATCGCCGTGAACGGAGGGATGGTGGCGGTGAACAACGCCATCGAGGTGGATCTCTTCGGACAGGTCTGCTCCGAGTCCGCCGGAATCCATCACAAGTCCGGTACCGGCGGCCAGCTGGACTTCATCTTCGGCGCCTTCCAGTCCAAGGGGGGGAAGGGGATCATCAGCCTGGCCTCCACCTATCGCGATCACCAGGGGGAGCTCCATTCGCGGATCGTCCCCACCCTGCAGCCCGGCTCCGTCGTCACGGTCCCCCGCTCCATCGTCCAGTACGTCTGCACCGAGTACGGCATGGTGCAGCTCAAGTCGAAGAGCACCTGGGAGCGGGCCGAGCTCCTCATCGGCATCGCCCACCCCGACTTCAGGGACGAGCTGGTGAAGCGGGCCGACGAGATGAAGATATGGGTGCGGTCAAACAGGATCGAGTAGCAATAGTGTTTGACATGCCGGGCATCGCGCGGTAGGCCTGTCACCTGTACAGAGAGGACAGGGCAAGAGGACATGGATCTGCACACCAAGCTGCCCGACGTGGGCGTCACCATCTTCACCGTCATGTCGCGGCTCGCCGCCGAGCACGGCGCCATCAATCTCTCGCAGGGCTTCCCCGATTTCGACGTGAACCCGGAGCTCTTCGAGCTGATCGGGAAGTACCTTGCCATGGGGAAGAACCAGTACGCCCCCATGCAGGGGGTCCCCGAGCTGCGTGAGAAAATCTCCCGAAAGAGCGGGGAGATCTACGGCGCACGGTACGATCCCCTCGACGAGATCACGGTGACCGCCGGGGCCACCGAGGCCCTCTTCGCTGCAGTGATGGCAGTGGTGAAACGGGGCGACGAGGTGATCATCTTCGAGCCGGCCTACGATTCCTACACCCCGGCCATCGTCCTCGCCGGGGGAACCCCGGTGCCGCTGAGGATGACATTCCCCGGCTACAGCATCGACTGGGACGAGGTGAGAGACGCCATCACCCCCCGCACGCGGATGATGATCCTGAACAGCCCCCACAATCCCACCGGGGCGATACTGGAGGAGCGGGACGCGGCGGCGCTCATCGACATCGTGAGCGGCACGTCCATCGTGATACTGAGCGACGAGGTATATGAGCACATCATCTACGACGGTGCGCGCCACGAGAGCATGGCCAGGTACCCGGAGCTGGCGGCGCGAAGCTTCGTCGTGAGCTCCTTCGGCAAGACCTATCATGCCACCGGCTGGAAGATCGGCTACTGCTGCGCCCCCCGCGCCCTCTCAGCCGAGTTGCAGAAGGTCCACCAGTACCTCACCTTCGCGGTGAACACGCCGATCCAGTACGCCCTGGCTGAGTTCGTGGACCGCGCGGGGGAATACATGGAGCTCCCGCGATTCTACCAGAGAAAGCGGGACCTCTATCTGGAGCTCATGGCCGGTTCCCGCTTCAGGCCGGTTCAGAGCAGGGGGACCTACTTCCAGATCATGGATTACTCAGCGATTACCGACGAGGGGGATGTCGCATTCGCGCGCCGTCTCACCACGGAGCACGGCGTTGCCGCCATCCCGACGTCGGTCTTCTACCGGCACGGCGACGATCACCGTGTGCTCCGCTTCTGCTTCGCCAAGCGGGACGAGACCCTTCGGGAGGCGGCGGGACTGCTATGCAGGATTTGAGGGTTGCGGTGATACAGTGTCCCCTCGTATGGGAAAACGTTGACGCGAACCTGGCGGCTTTTGAGGATCGGATCGGGGCTCTCACCGGGGGGCGTGACCTGATCCTGCTCCCCGAGATGTTCACCACCGGATTCACCATGCGCCCGGAATCCTGCGCCGTGGGGATGGAGAGCCGACCGGTGCGGTGGATGTCGCACATGGCGGCTGTGGCCGGGGCAGCCGTCGCCGGGAGCATGGCCATGGTGGAGGGGGGAAAGTTCTTCAACCGTTTCCTGTGGGCGAACCCGGACGGTGGGATCGCGCACTATGACAAGAGACATCTCTTTCGCATGGGCGGCGAGGACCGGGTCTACACTGCGGGGGCATCGTCCCCTATCATAGAACACCGGGGATGGAGGATCGCACCATTTGTCTGCTACGACCTGCGTTTCCCCTGCTGGTCCAGGAACCTGGGGAACCGGTATGATGCCGCCGTCTACGTGGCGAACTGGCCGGAGGCGAGGGGGGGGCAGTGGCGGGCCCTGCTCAGGGGGAGGGCCATCGAGAACCAGTGCTATGTTGTTGCCTGCAACAGGGTGGGAATGGACGGAAACGGTATCCCCTACGGCGGCGATTCTGCGATACTGGATCCAAAGGGAGAGACGATGACCGATGCGGCCGGAGGGGAGACGATCCTGGAGGCGGTCCTTTCCAGCGAGACGCTGGCGCGATACCGGGAGAAATTTCCGGTCTGGAAAGACGCCGATGAGTGTCTCCTCACGGGGCACCGTGAGGATCACATCGAAAAGTCTTGATTTCCTGCGGAGAGTATGCAAAAGATGATACCGGCAATGCCATGCTCTATGCCCAAAGGTTCGTGACATGAAGGATGATGCGCTTACCCCCTTTCAATGGTCGCCGGAATACGAGACCGGGATCGAGATCGTGGATCGGCAGCACCGGGAGATGTTCGCCAGGATCGATCATCTCGCCGTGGCGCTCTACGAGGGGAAGGGACGAACGGAGCTGGAGATGCTTGTCATTTTCCTCGAAGATTACGTGCACGAGCACTTTAGCGAGGAAGAGCGCCTCATGCTGGAGCACAACTATCCGGGGTATTCTGATCACAGGGCAATGCACGCGAACTTCATCAGGATGTTCGAGAAGATCAAAAGGGAGATAAACGTCAAGGGGAGCGACAGATACCTGGCGCTGCAGGTGGAGAGGGAGGTCAGGGGATGGTGGCTCGACCATGTGATGAATACAGACAGGGATTATATCCCTTTTGTTGTACGAGTATAGGCCTCCATGAGCCCGTTCGTCAATGCATATTCCATATGATTAAAGTCAAATACCCGGCCGTGGCGAAGGAATTGAAGCGTCCCCCTTTACCTATGGTTCTGATCCCGCAGGGGGGCGTCGCCCCATCTCCTTCGGAGCTGATTGACGCAGAACTGACGGATAGCATGAGCGCGATCAATTAAAGTCATGATACGTATCAGGAACCTCGTCATCGACGGTCAGTGCGTGATGGCGCCGCTTGCCGGGTATACCGATTCTCCGTTTCGCAGGATCGTCAGGAAACACGGCGCCGCCATGACCGTAACCGAACTGGCCAGCGCAGACGGGATCATCCGCGGCATACCGAAGACGATGCAGATACTCAGGTTTCATGATTCGGAGCGTCCGGTGTCCATCCAGGTTTTCGGCAACAACCCCGGCATCATGGCTGAGGCGGCGCGGGTCGTCGAATCCTTGGGGCCGGACTGCATCGACATCAACATGGGTTGTCCCGCCCCCAAGGTGTGCCGTGGCGGCGAGGGTGCAGGGTCCGCGCTTCTCCGCGATCCCGCGCAGGTGTTCGCGGTGGTCAATGCGGTAGTGCGATCGGTCTCCCTGCCAGTGAGCGCGAAGATCAGAATCGGATGGGATGACAGGCAGAAGAATTACGCAGAGATCGTGCGTGCGCTGGAATCCGCGGGGATTTCCATGATAACGGTTCACGGACGGACCGTCCATCAGAAGTACACCGGGATGGCGGACTGGTCGGTGATACGGGAGATAAAGGAAATGGCCTCAGTCCCCGTAATCGGCAACGGTGATATCGGCAGTCACGACGAGGCCATAGCGCGTCTGAGGGAATCCGGATGTGATGCGGTCATGGTGGGAAGAGGGGCGCTGGGGAACCCCTGGATATTCTCCGGAACAGTGCCGGACTGGACAACGCGGGTGGACCAGATGCGGGACCACTGCCGCTTGATGGTGGATCTTTACGGGGATTACGGCGTGATCCTGATGCGAAAGCATTTTTCGAAATACATCCATGGATTCAGGCATGCATCGCGATGGCGTGAGAGGCTGATTCGTGTAACGACGCCGGATCAGGCGCGGGTTCTTTTAGAGTCGATGCGAGAAATGTGTCTTGAGGGTTTGCCTCCTGGATGATCTGACTATAATGATGGGTTATTTTGCAGATAACTATTCTGGCTCAGGTCAAGCTTAGGTGGTAGACCCCAGTAAATTCGCCAGCATATTGCATCCTCTGTTATCTCATTAATTATTATATAATTTTGAAATAGATAGTTATCGGTATTATTATTCCTCGTCGTTTTCTGTATTCTATTTTGTATTAGTTCATTTAGATAATGAATAATGGCGAATGCAATAAGGGAGGAAACCGAACGTTTATAAAATTTACGGAGATCCAGGAAGCGTTCATACTCCCTGTGATCTACTGAAATGTGCAGAGTTGTCCATCTACCGCTGCCAAAACATCGTTGATATCTCACTCTATGGGGATATCTGTAATCATTATCATAATGCAGTGACAACTGTCGCATAAGCTGTACAATCAGCATGGATTTGGACATTCCCAGAATCCGTGCGGCCCTTTCGAGCCTCAATCGAACCAGCGTGTCTATATTAATCGTTGATGCAATTATCATTGGCAATCACCTCCGCCATGAATTTCTATATATAAACGATTGTACAGATCGGGAGGTGCACAAATCACATTCAGCAACATGGGTGAGATGGGGGGCGCCCGTGATGCGCATTTCCCCCTTCATAAAACTCTTGACTATAAATAGATGCAAATTTTTAATGCCTACACAAGCATCATCGTGTGAGGCGTGCGCCAGCCTCGCACTCAGGAGAAGCCTATGAGGTCCAGTCCGATACCAGAAGTCCTGGAGGATATACGTCAGGGGAAAATGATCATTCTCGTTGATAACGAGGACAGGGAAAACGAGGGTGATATTGTCGTGGCGGCGGAACATTGCAACGCCGATATAATAAATTTTATGGCGATTCATGGACGGGGACTTATCTGCGTGCCCGTCACGCAGGGGAGGGCTGCGGCGCTCGAACTCGATCTCATGGTCGAAGACAATAACGATAAGTTCGGAACCGCATTCACGGTAACGGTCGATGCAAAGGAGGGAACCACTACCGGCATCTCCGCCCATGATAGGGCGAGGACCGTTCAGGTGATAATCGATGAAAAGTCGAAGCCGGACGATCTGAGAAAACCGGGGCACATGTTCCCCCTGGCAGCAAGAAAGGGGGGGGTCCTGGTGCGCGCGGGCCACACCGAAGGGGTCGTAGATCTGACGAGGCTCGCCGGTCTCAAGCCGGCGGGCGTTATATGCGAGATCCTGAACGAAGACGGGACGATGGCGAGGCGTCCCGATCTCGATAAATTTGCGAAAAAGCATGACCTGAAGATCGCCACCATCTCAGACCTCATCATGTTCCGTCAGCACAAGGAGCGGCTGGTCCACCGTGTGTCCCACGCGTTCCTACCAACCCAGTTCGGCGATTTCAACATCATCGCCTATGAGACCGAGGTTGACAACGCCACGCACCTCGCCCTGGTGAACGGCAATGTCGAGGGGAAGGAGAATGTCCTGGTGAGGGTTCATTCCGAGTGCCTTACGGGCGATGTCTTCTGCTCGAGCCGTTGCGACTGCGGGTCTCAGCTCCACAAGGCGATGGAGATGATCAGCAAGGAGGGGCTGGGAGTCGTACTCTATATGCGTCAGGAGGGGCGCGGTATCGGCCTCAGCAACAAGATCAAGGCATATCATCTTCAGGACAATGGCCTTGACACGGTTGAGGCAAACGAGAAACTCGGATTTCCGTCGGACCTGAGGGATTACGGCATCGGAGCGCAGATCCTTGTGGATCTGGGCCTGCACCGGATCAGGCTGCTCACAAACAACCCCAAAAAGATCATCGGTCTCGAAGGGTACGGGCTCGAGATCAGCGAGCGGGTTCCGATCGAAATACATCCCGGTACCAACAACATCAACTACCTCAAGACGAAGCGAGATAAGATGGGTCACCTGATCCTTGCCGATGAAAAAAGGGATCTGGTAGAATGACTGAAAATCCCTATAAGATTCTCGTCGTGGATGACGAGGAGGTCATCAGGTACACCCTGCAGAAAAAGCTGTCCCGGATGGGGTACAATGTCATCTCGATGGAGAAGGCCGAGGACGTCCTTTACTACATAAAGTCCGGCGAGACGGTGGACCTGATCATCACCGACATAAAGCTCAGAAAGATGGACGGCATCGAGCTTCTCAGGAGGACCAGCAGCCTCGATGAACCGATCCCGGTGCTGATCATCACCGGACAGGGGAACGTCGAGGATGCCATCAAGGCGCTGCGCTACGGTGCCAGCGATTTCATACGGAAGCCCTTCGATGCAAACGAGGTGACTTCGTCGGTACGCGAGATACTGAAGCGCAAGCTGGAAAAGAAGCTCTCCGAGAACATGGCGGAGTTCATGGTCGAGGAGAGGGCGGTCTATCACATAGCCTCCGATCCCGCAATCGTAAACACCGTTTCCTATAACCTTACAAAGAACCTGCATCCTGCGGGTCTGTGCAACAATACCACCGCTGAGAACGTCTCCCTGGCGCTGCAGGAGGCGATCTCCAATGCCATATTTCACGGCAACCTGGAGATCTCGTCCAACTTGAAGGAGGAGCGAGGGATGAAGGGGTTTATCGAGGAGGCGGAATCGAGGCGACAGGACGATTGCTACGCTCACAGGATCGTGAAGATATCCTACACCCTTAGGAAGGAATACGTGGAGTACATCATCGAAGACGAGGGTCGTGGATTCGACCATAACAGCCTCCCGGACCCCCGTGATCCGGAGAACTTCTTTAAAAACAGCGGAAGGGGGCTCCTCATCATCAAGATCCACATGGACGAAGTGGCCTGGAACGAGAGCGGTAACGTGATCAGGATGAAGAAGTACCGCGTGGAAAGAAACGACATCCACTGAGAGGGCATGAATGGAAACGATACGCTGGAACGGGGATTCGGTCACCATCCTTGATCAGAGAGTCCTTCCGCATGAGGAGTTATATCATACCTACGTTCGATACTGGGACGTGGTGCTGGCAATCAAGGAGATGGAGATCCGCGGCGCCCCCGCCATAGGGATCGCCGCCGCCATGGGTATCGCGCTGGCTTCGAGGAACATACTTGCCGAGGGAGCGAAGGATCTGAAGGGATTCAAGGATGCTGTGGGTACGGCGATTCAGCATTTTGAAAAGAGCAGGCCCACCGCGGTGAATCTCTTCAATGCCGCGGCGAGAATGAAAAAGCTGCTCGATTCCGGATCCAACGCAGAACAGATCTCCCAGGGGATGGAAGCGGAGGCCGTGGCGATGCTGCGGGAGGACATCGAGTCCAACAGAGCGATGGGGAGAAACGGGAGCAGGTACCTCTCAGACGGTGACGTGGTGATGACCCATTGCAACGCCGGCGCACTTGCCACCGGTGGATACGGCACGGCCCTGGGCGTCATCAGGGCGGCTGTAGAAGAGAATAAGAAGATACAGGTCTATGCCTGCGAGACCAGGCCGCTCCTGCAGGGGGCCAGGCTCACCTCCTGGGAGCTCCATCGCGACGGCATTCCGGTAACGCTCATCACGGACAACATGGCAGGGTATTTTATGAAAAAGGGTGTCATCAAGAAGGTGATAGTCGGTGCGGACAGGATCGCCGCGAACGGCGACACGGCCAACAAGATTGGCACCTATTCCCACGCGGTGCTGGCGAAGGAGCACCGGATCCCCTTCTACGTGGCCGCACCGGTGACAACCCTTGACCCGGCCACCGGTACGGGGGACGACATCGTTATAGAGGAGCGAAGCGTCGATGAGGTGGCTTTTTTCCTCTCCCAGCAGATCGCCCCCGAGGGGATAACGATCCACAATCCCGCGTTCGATGTGACGCCTGCCCGGTATATAACCGCCATCATCACTGACAGGGGGGTGGTGGAGCACCCGGAGGGGAAGGGGATCGGTGAGCTTCTCAAATAGGGGCGTGAAGTCGATTCAGAGGATGATGCCGTAATACACCAGCAGCAGCTTCCTTCCCAGGAACACCGTGAGGATCGTTCCCAGGGTAAGAAAGGGGGCGAAGGGGATTCTCGTCCTGAGCCCTTTTCCGGTACCGACCGCGTAGACGATCCCGAAGATCGCACCGCTTATCAGCGACAGCTCCAGCAACACCACGGAGAGCTCCAGCCCGAAGACGGTCCCCAGGGCCGATGCGTACCACAGATCGCCCCCCCCGAAGGCGCCGGGGAAGAGCAGCAGAATTATCCCGAAGAACAGGAACATGAGCAGGAATCCCCACGCGGCGTCGCCGGCACCCTGGGAGGGCACCGCGGTGTCGACGGCCAGGAGCGTTATCGCCGCGGCCAGGGGTATGGGGACCTTCATTGTATGGATGTCAACGATGGCGATGGTGATACCCGCCGCCATGACCAGGAAGAGTGTCAGAGCCCGTATGGAGGCGCCGTATGACGCGCCGGTGCCGAGGGCCAGGGCGCCGAAGAGGATCTCGGAGAGGGGGTAGAGGGGCGATATCCTGGCGCCGCAGCGGGCGCACCGGCCGCGAAGGATGAGATAGCCCAGCACCGGTACGAGCTGGAGCGGCGAGAGCGTGACGCTGCAGCTTCCGCAGGCGGATCTCGTCAGGAATCCCTCCCGCAGACCCTTCGCGAAGGTGCCGTCTGTGATCCTGAGCGCCAGGGTGTAAAAAAAACTTCCCGCGCAGGCGCCAGAAGCGAACAGGGCGGCCGCGATGATCATAGCTCCCATGGGTACAGCCTCCCCCCTCCCGGTGTGTGAATCTCCCATGAGTGCACCGCCGTGATGATATGTCAAACGAATATTTGATGGATTGAGCCGTCGGCACGTGCCGGTGGGGGCAAAGGGGCGCGTACTGGGGATAGCGGCGTGGGGATCGTCGTCTCCTCAGGTGGCACGGTGGAACATCGGCACGTTCACCCTCTTCAGGTCCTCGATGGAATACAGGGCGTTTTTATCGAAGCGTCGGAGCATCTCGGTAACGGCATTGGCGTCCCTTCTCCTGAACACCGCATGTACCACACGCACCTTTTCCTTGAGTGAACGTGCCTGGAAGCTCGTCACCTCGTAGCCGATTTTTTTCAGCTTTACGATCAGCCTGTCCGGCTTTTTCCTGGTGACAACGCGCAGTGAGATGTATCCGATGCTCAACTTCTCCTCGATGTGGATCCCCATGTAGGTGCCCAGGGTATATCCGCCGGCGTAGGAGATATAATAGGCGATATTGGTGAGATTGTCGATTATCTGTGCGATGGCGAAGAGGTACACGCATATTTCGAAGAAGCTCATCACCGAGGAGAGCTTCTTGTAGCCGCGGGAGGTGAAGATCAGGCCCAGCGTCGAGAGGGTGACGTCGATGATCTTGGTGATGAAGATAAGCAGTGGAATGCCCACGAGCTTGAAGGCTTCGCTGGCGAACAGTGCATCAATGGTGGCTGTCATAACAGTCCTCCTCGTCAAGCCGGGAGAGAGGACTGGTAGGTGGGTACTTACATCATTTCGTCTCTTCCCGACGCCGGTGCCTCGTTGCATCTCTTCCCGGAGGTTCTTCCGGTTCTGAATCGATTCTGTGCATCGGTGGCTGTCTCCTGCTATCAATGTATCCAGAAAACCGATTCCGGTCAAATTCCCATGGAGGGCCTGCTGAGCAAATCTTTATCGGGTGTGCACATTTTTAATGATATTGAAGAGCAATGATACAGAAGAATCGCTTTTTTGTTCTAATTTACAGGAATTTTCGGCCCCAAGTGCCGTTGATATGCTGCGGGCGGCGCGGAATTATTGACATGAAGAGGAAAAGTTATCTTTACAAAATCCCTGGGGGTGATGGGATTGGCGGGAGCGTGGCAACAGGGCGTCGCAGACCAAGGTATGAGAGGGGGAAGTGAAACGCTGGATAATCGAAAACCAGACTCCGGTCTTCCGATCCGGGGTATTCACTCTTATGAAGAAGGAGTGCCGGCATCCCGACAAGGGTGTGGCATACGATTTTTTTACCATCGACACCAGCAACTGGATCAATGTGGTGGCCCGCACTGACGGGGGGGACTTCATTCTGGTCCGGCAGCACAGGCTCGGCAGTGACGAGGTGACCCTTGAAACGGCAGGGGGGCTGATCGAGCCGGGGGAACAGCCTGAATCCTGCGCCCGGCGGGAGCTCCTGGAGGAGACCGGTTACGAATGCGGATCAGTGCATCTTCTCAAGCGGCTCGCGGTGAATCCCGCGATCATGAACAATGCCATCTACATATACTACGCCGGGCGGTGCAGGAAGGTGGCCGATCAGCGTCTGGACCTTGCCGAGGACATCGAGATCGTCACCTGCAGCGAGGAACGCATCAGGGATATGATTGAGAGCGGGGTCATCGACCATTCCATTGTGGTGATGGCCCTTCAGCTCTATTTTCAGTCCCCCCTGTATGATGAGGTCGGGTCGGGGGCCTTGCGGCCGGACTGAAGTCATGGCCCTGCGCATCCCGCGGATCGCCTCATGGTACCCGCCGGTTCTACGGACAAAAAAAAGCCCCTTTGCAGGGGCCCTTGTTACACCACAATACAGTGTATACATTTAAGGAGGATTTGTGAAGAGGATACCTTCTGGCCGCATCCGGCATCCTCGTCCCTTGCGCGATCTGTATCGCGACTTCCCGTTACAGAGAATTAGGTGCTCCTCCTGAAGGAATGTTACGGAAAAAAATATTATTTCTTCTGGCTCTCTATGGGAGTGCTTTTTTAACTTGACTTATCAGGGCGCCGCACTACGCTACAATAATCCATCGTATCCGTCGGGGATGACATGGAAAGGAGTCCCTCATGACACTGGCGTTTACACAGGCGCTGGGGTGGTGTTTCACCGGCATCCAGGCGTGTCTGGCTGTGTACGCAGTCATACGCGGGGTCGTGTTGGGCGAGAAACCCTTCACTCCCCTGGGACTATTTCTGGCCGCCGCCTCTCTGTGCACCGGCTTCTCTTCCTTCGCCGGTTCCGGCGGTATGGCGCTGGTCCATGGGCCGGCGGTACCGGCCTGTTCCGCTGCGTGCCTCTGCCTGATACTGTTCTTCGGCGCCGCCTTCCGGCTCCCCGACAGGCAATCCCTGCGACGGGTGCTCCTCGCCTGCGCCATCGCCGCCTGCACGGCCCCGGCGGTGTTCCTCGCCGCGGGGTGGGAGGGGGCGACGCGGGCCGCACTGCTGTTCATGTCCGCACTGGCCCTCGCGGCTGCGGCTTCGTCCGCCTACAGGCGCCGCGGCCTTCCCGGCGCCCTGCTCTATGCCGCCTCCTCGCTCCCCTTTCTCTCCGTGCCCTTCACCCTTGCGGCGGGGAACAGGGCCGGCTTCGCAGCCCAGATGGCCCTGACCGGCATCATGCTCTACGGTTTGACCGGATTGAGCAGGATGAAACGAGTACCCGCGTCAGTTTCCGGGGAGAGTGAGGGGAGCGTCTACGGGGGGGTATTCGGCGGCGGGATCGCCGGTTCCTTCCGGATGTCCGAAGACGGCGACATCATCGCGATGAACCGGCCCCTGGCGATGTTGCTCGGGTACGGCGATCACGGCTCGGTTGGGGCAGGGCTCTTCACCGATACGGCGGCGCGGGAGGGATTCCTCGGGCTCCTCAGGACCGAAGGGGCTGCCGACCGCTTCATTGCCAGCGTCCGGAGAGCGGACGGTTCCGCCATCACCCTGTCGCTGAGCGCCAGCCTGGCGCAGCGTAACGGGACGGTCCCTGACTATTACGAGGGCCGTGCGGAGACAGTGGATAGAGGCGGGAATGCCCTGGGGACATCCGGTGAGGAATACCGGGAGCTCTGCGAGCGCACCGGGGACGGGATCGTGCGCATCGATACGGCCGGCATGATCAGGGAGTGCAACGATTCCTTCAGCAGGATGACCGGCTACGGCAGGGAAACACTCCGCTCCATGAGCTATCGCGACATCACCCCCCCGGAGTGGCATGCCATGGAGGAGATGATACTGGACGAAGAGGTGGCTGCCCGCGGATACTCCTCCTCCTACGAAAAGGAATACCGGCGTCATGACGGCTCGGTCTTCCAGGCGGAACAGCGGACATACCTCGTCACGGGGAATTCGGGAAGTCCCGAGGGCTATCTGTCGATCGTGCGCGATATCGGCAGACAGAAGCGCATCGAGGACATGTGGCGCCGCTACGAGACGATCGTGAACACCTCGCTCGATTTTATGACCCTGATAAACAGGGACTACCGCTACGAGGCGGTGAACGATTCCTTCTGCCTCTCGCTCGACAGGGGGAGGGACGAGATCGTGGGCCGGCCGGTTTCCGAGCTCTGGGACGATGAGGTCTTCGAACGGGAGATCAGGCCGTATCTCGATACCTGCTTCCGGGGCAACGCGGTCTACCACCAGAACCGGTTCACCCTCAAGGGCCTGGGGGAGCGGTTCCTGGACTCCGGGTTCTACCCCTATCGTTCCGGCGGCGAGATAACCCATGTGATCGTCCTGTCCCGCGATATCACGGAGATGGTCAGGACTGAGAAGGAGCTCCAGCGCGCCAAGGAGGACCTGGAGCACCGCGTGGAGGACAGGACCAAAAAGCTCCTTGAGATGAACCGTATCCTCGAATCGGAGATCAACATCCGCGAGCAGGTGGAGATCGAGATGAGGAACAGCGAGGAGAAATACCGGCAGCTCATTGAAACCATGACGGACGGGCTGATCGTCATTGACGGCAGATCGGAGGTCACCTACGTGAACCGGAGGATGGCCGAGATGCTGGGATTCGGGCCGTACGAGATGGTCGGCAGAAGGGTGTACGATTTCTTTGACGCGAAGAACAGGGCGATCGCGAGGGACGAGCTGAAAAAAAGAAGAGACGGGATATGCGAGCCCTACGAGATCGAATGGGTGAAGAAAGACGGCCAGAGACTCCAGACGTCGGTGTCGCCCCAGATCATGCTGGATGTGGAGGGGAATTTCACCGGCAGCTTCGGCGTAGTGAGCGATATATACGCGAGGAAGGAATTCGAGAAGAACATGCGGAAGGCGAAGGACCTGGCCGAATCGGCCAGCAGGGCGAAGAGCATGTTCCTGGCGAACATAAGCCACGAGATACGGACCCCCATGAATGCGATTCTCGGCTTCTCGGAGCTGCTGGAAACGCAGATCGTCGACGGTCACCAGCGGCAGTACCTGGCCGCCATCATCCAGAGCGGGAAGACCCTCCTGGGTCTCATCAACGACATCCTTGACCTTTCGAAGATCGAGGCCGGCAAGTTCACGCTGGAAAACGCGCCCCTGGACCTTCGCGGCGTCATCAGTGAGATAGAGAACATCTTCTCCCAGAAGGTGCACGACAGGGGACTTCGCTTCGTTGCGGTGATCGAACCGGGGGTGCCGGAATCGGTGAGACTCGACGGGATCAGGATACGGCAGATCCTCTTCAACCTCGTGGGAAACGCGGTGCGCTTCACGGAGTGCGGCTCCATCGAGGTGTCGGTGTCGTGCCAGGGGGACCGGAAGGGGGGATTTGTGGACCTGGTCATGGCGGTCCGCGATACCGGCATCGGGATTCCCGAAGACCAGCGGGAGTCGATCTTCGAGGCGTTCCGACAGCGCGACGGTCAGAGCCAGTCTCATTACGGGGGATCGGGCCTCGGGCTCACCATCACGAAGCGACTCGTGGAGGCCATGGGGGGGACGATCGAGCTGACCAGCGAGGTCGGCGGAGGGACCGCCTTCACGATACGCCTCAGGCGCGTGAGGGTGCTTCCCGGCGGTGCCGTGGAGCAGCGGGGCGAGACGGTCTCCGAGGAGTTCAGGCTCGACGGGTTCACCGCACTGATCGTCGATGATGTGGAGTCCAACAGGGCGCTCTTGAGGGGATACCTTCGCAGCAGGGGCGTCGCGGTGATGGAGGCGGAAAACGGCGCCCGTGCGCTCGAGCTCGCGAAGGAATACAGCCCCGACATCGTGTTGATGGATATCATCATGCCGGGGATGAGCGGCGACGAGGCCATGCTGGCCCTCAAGCGTGACGCGAATCTCTCCTCGATCCCGGTGGTAGCCATTACCGCCTCCGTCTTATCGGAGACGAACGAGGACATCAGGGGTCTCTATGACGGCTACCTGATCAAGCCGGTCAGCCGGCGCGACCTCATCAAGGAGATCACCAGGCTTCTGCCGGCGTCCCGGGAGGAGGGGGAGAAGCGGCCTAGTGAGGCGACCCGGCGGCACTACGGCATAGAGAGGACCGGAGTGCCGAAGGAGCTCGTGGGGGCCCTCACCGGGGATATCTGGAAGGAATGGGAGAGGGTCAGGGGCCGCATCGTCTTCGATGAGATCGACACCTTCGCAAAGCGGGTGCGGGATATCGGCGAGAGGTACAAGTATCCCCCCCTCTCCGCATGGGCGGCGTCCCTCGCGGAACAGGTGAAGGTTTTCAACATCGAGGAGCTCCCCTTCGTGCTGGGCAGGTATCCGGGCATCGTGGAGGACGTATCGGCCATGAGCAGGGCCGGAGGCCGGGACCGGAAGGAGAAACGCGGATGACCCCGGACCGGAACGGTGAGGATACGCGGCGTCCCCTCATCCTCGTGGTGGACGATGTGCCGAAAAACATACAGCTCCTGGGGAGCCTCCTGGGGGGCGAGGGATATCATATCGCCGCTGCGGTGAGCGGCGAGAAGGCCTTGGAGATGAGCAGGGACCTCCTCCCGGACCTGATACTGATGGACATCATGATGTCGGACATGGACGGTATCGCCGTGTGCAGGGAGCTAAAGCGGTCGCCGGATACCGCGGAGATACCGGTTATCTTCATCACGGCGAAGACGGAGAAGGACGATATCATTCTGGGGCTCGGCGAGGGTGCCGTCGATTACATCACCAAGCCCTTCAACGCCATCGAGCTCCTGGCCCGCGTGAGGACCCATCTGCGGCTGAAGGTCTCCCTGGACGTGCAGAAAAGGCTCGTCGCCGACCTGAAGGAGGCCCTGGCGAAGGTGAAGCTTCTCTCGGGGCTCCTGCCGATTTGCTCCCACTGCAAGAAGGTGAGGGACGACAGCGGATACTGGAAGCAGGTGGAGGAGTACGTGGCGAGCCACTCGGAGGTCACATTCAGCCACGGCATCTGCCCCGACTGCCTGCGGAAGTACTATCCCAAGTACGCCGACGGCACCGACGGTGACAGGGAGGAGTAGCCCCTATTCGATCTCTCCGCAGGAGGTGGGGCCCGAAATCTCTTCCGCCGGAACGGCGCAGCAGAGGGTGCCGAGCCCTTCCATCTCCAGGTAATAGACCGTGACGATGGTGCCGCCCAGGCGCTGGATGATGCAACCGGAACCGGCCTCCCGTATCGCCTTCACGAAACGGTTGCCCCCGTAGGATCCGCCCTCCAGGAACCTCTGCGGGTGGCAGAGGATCGTCCCCTCCCGGCCGATGACGTAGCAGAAGCCGTTCTGTCCCAGGCGCTTCCCGCGGCAGAGGTGGACCGTGGCCGGGTTCCCACCCATGGCAGCTTTCATCGAATCCATCTCGATGCGGATGTCCCATTCCGTGATTCTCCGCGGAGTGAGGCAGCAGAGGGGGAGCATCGCCAGGATGAGGGGGATGGCGGCGTGTCTTTGAATCATGCCCAGAGTGCATCCGCTAAGACCGGGCCTGTCAAATACTTTTAGCCCCTCCCGGTAGGCGGGGACCGAACTCATATCATGTATCGCCCGGCGCATGACGATAATTACAGGGAGGATTCCTTTCAGGCCCTCCCCCTGTATCGGAGGGCGGTGAGAAACGCAGTAGGACAAACGGAGCCGGGCTGCGGTGAAATGGAGAACGTCGAAGTGAGAGCATACAGAGAACCCATATCGGAGGCGTCATGGCGCCTTCTCGGAAGGGGCGCGGTCAGGGGGGCCGTACTGGCAGCGGTGATCCTGTGGCATCCCGGGGTCTCCATGGCGCAATGCATCACCGGGGACTGCGTGAACGGCACCGGCAGCATCCGCTATCCCAGCGGATCCCGCTACTCAGGGGAATTTTCGGGCGGCGTGAAGCACGGGCTCGGGACATTCCTCTGGCTCGACGGCAGGGAATTCCGGGGGCACTTCGCCTACGACATTCCCCAGGGGACCGGCGTGCTGACCATGGCCGACGGCAGGGAAAAAATCGTGGTCTTTGAGAAGGGTGTGGTGGTGTCGTTCAGCTGGCGTTCCCAGGAGGCCTTCCATGGCGACTGCCGTTACGGCAGCAGCGCCGGCCGCCACGATTATAGCGGCTGGCACAGGGGGAACGAACGTGAAGGGATCGTCCCCCACGGGCGCGGCCGCATGAGATACCGCAACGGCTCGGTCTACGAGGGGCAGTGGGAGGACGGAAGGATGCACGGGAACGGCGTCATACGCTGGGACGACGGCTCCTCCTACATCGGGGAGTGGCGGCGCGGAAAGCGGTGCGGCTTCGGGATATACCGGTGGAGCGACGGGCGGATCTATGCCGGAGGCTGGGAAGACAACAACATGTCCGGCTTCGGCATCATGCGGTACCCCGACGGCAGGGAGCGTGCGGGGGAGTGGAGGGAGGGCTCGCTCCTTTCCCGCGGTAAGACGGGGGATTGACGCAAAATAAATTGACATTTCCTCTCCGATGGTGTAACATTCAACCTGTTCGTACAACATACCAGATGCCGCACGGAAATCTCTTCACGAGAGGTGTTTCTCTATGTACACAAAACGTTATGTTACCCTCATGGGCTTCGCCCTGCTTCTGGCGTTGCTTTTTTCCTGCAGCAAGAGCGATGAGCCAGCCGATCAGAGCGTCATGGCCGCCAGGAGGTCTTCCGGGGCGGCGCCGGCTGACGAGATGACCCCCCCGGCGGAGTCGTCATCCGACGCAAACGAGCGTGACAGGTCGGGACCCGGGGCCGGGGTCACCCGCAATGTCGGGGTCGCCCGTGAGAAGGGCGCCCTGGGTGACGGTCTGGACGTCAATTTCCTCGCTCCCATGGACAAGGCCAAGGGGAGACTGCTGGAGTACACGGTGAGCCTCTCCTACGAAACCGAGAACATACTGGAGTCCCGAAGGAAGCTGCTCGAGCTGGTCTCCCGATACGGTTTTATCACTCACAGCACCGCCGTCGCTGACACGAGGCAGCCCTTCGTCAACGCGGAGGTCATGGTGAAGACGGAGCTCCTCTACGAGGCGCTGAAGGACTTCGAATCGCTGGGGTTGCTGAAGAACGAGAACATCAACGTTATCGATCATACCGAGGGTATGGTGCTGAACGAGCGAAGGGTCCAGCGCGAGAACCTCCGCATCATGCGCAGGAACAGGGCCATGGGCCAGCTGACGGCCCAGAACAAGAACTGGGAGGCGGTGGAGCAGAATATCGAGCAGAGCGAGGAGCGGCTCGACCAGGCGGAGCACGGGAAATGGCAGATCCAGGACAAGGTCGCCTGGGTGAGGGTGCAGGTATCCCTGCGGGGGCCTGACCTTCCCAACAGGATAGACGTACCGTTGTACCGGAACGCCTTCATCGGCCTGCTGAACCTGACACTCAGGCTGGTGTATCTGCTCATATGGCTCGCCCCGTTCATCGTTCTGGGCATCCTCATCTGGCGATACCGCGGGAGGTTGCTTGGAATCCTGAAAAGAAAGGCGTGACAAGGGCGCGGAGGGGGCATCAACGGGACGGCCCCCTCCGGTCCACCCATGTCCCCCTGCCGTGATGAATATCTGTAATTAATCATTTGATTTTTATTACAGATTCATGTATACTGCCGTGGCGCGAGTACCGCGTCTTCCCCGTCCTCAGCCATCCCGCACGCCGGCGGGGGGCGCTATATATGGGGGTCAGAGATCATTCATGTCTGGAGATGGAATATGAAACGATGCGTCGCCGTCCTCCTCCTGCTGCTGTTCGGAACCGCCACCGTGATGGCGGAGCCGGAAAGTTACAGCGAGGCCAAGAAGGCCTTCGAACTGTTCAGGATGGCTATGAACAATTCGCTGAAGATGACCTACATCGAGAGGATACTGCAGCTATCCCCGGATTCGGAATACGGCTGGTTTGCCAAGGGATATAGGGAGGACAGCAAAAGGAACTACCGGCAGGGGATCCTGTACTATACCAAGGCCATCGAGATACGGTCGACCTTCGCGGACGCCTACAACAACCGCGGGCTCGACAAGTACGACCTGGGCGATATGAGCGGGGCGCTGAGCGATCACACGAAGGCGATCGAGATGGACCCCGGCTTCGCCACCGCCTACAACGACAGGGGGGTGGTGAAGCAGAAGATGAACGACCTGAGCGGGGCCATGGAGGATTACTCCCAGGCAGTGAAGTTCAACCCGAACCATTCCATCGCCTACGATAACCGCGGTCTCGTGAAGTTCCGGATGAAGGATTACGCCGGCGCTGTGGAGGACCACGGGAAGGCCATCGAACTGGCCCCCAACGATCCCTACCCCTATTACAACCGGGGCGTGGCGAAGCTCACGATGAACGACAACAACGGCGCCCTGCAGGACCTGAGCACCACCCTGGGGCTGGACCCTCGGTTCGTGAAGGCCTACAACGACCGTGGGCTCGTGAAGTTCAGGCTGGGTAATTACCAGGGGGCCATGGAGGATTATTCGAAGGCCATCGATCTCGATCCCGGCTACGCCCTTGCCTACGACAACCGCGGCCTCGTGAAATTCAGACTCAAGGACTATGCGGGCTCGGTACAGGACCACACAAAGGCGCTGGAATATGCGCCCGGCGACGCGATCATCTGGAACAACCGCGGGCTGGCGAAGGAGTTCCTCAAGGACTACGGGGGGGCCATCGAGGATTACGGCAGGGCCATACAGATCAATCCGAACTACGCACTGGCCTACTATAACCGCGGGCTGGCGAGGATCAACGCCGGCTCCAGGGCTGAGGGGTGCGCCGACTTGCAGAAGGCGGGCCAGATGGGATACATGAAGGCCTATCAGGACATACAGACGAACGACTGCGGGAGATAGGGTTTTCCCCTATGGGAATAATGTAGATCACCCTATGGCTTTCATCGCAGGCTCGTTATATCTTAATTAATGAGAGAAGCCACCGACGAGAGGAGGATGTGCATGGCGACAAAAGAGTATACATCGGGAACCTTCTGCAGGGACATTAAGTGTGAGCGCCACAAGGAACTGGAGGGGCTTAGCGGCAGCGAGTATCTCGAACGAAAGAGCGAGCACTGCAAGGAGTGCTATGCCTGGATGCTCTTCAACTGGCTGAAAGACAGAAATTGGAAGATCGTCCTCACCATGAACGAGATCTCTGCCGTGGAGATGGCGGCCCGGATCAAGGGGATCGATCCGATCCGCGTCAAGGACCTCACAATGGACGAAATTCTCTGTCTCTGACGGCTGCTACCACGCTTGATGGAACACCTGCATGCGCCCGTTGACGGCGCATGCAGGATGACAATCATTCTTCTTCCAGGGCTTCCTTTAAATCCCTCCCCATCTGCTCCAGGATATTATCCCTGAATCTCTCGAGGGTGATTCTGTTGGACATCTCGTAGCTGCGTTCCGGATACTTGTTCTTCAGTGTCAGTATAGTATTGCCGGTGAGAGTGGATACGAGCCTGACATGAATTTGGAAGGAGTAGAATTTCATGTTCTTTGTTTTTTCGACCTTTACCGACTTGCGGGTGAACGGGTCCTTCACGTATTCATGGTAATTCACGAGACGCACCTGGCTCTCGTACCGGGTGATCTCCCCGAAGAGTATGGCCTGGGCGTCGAGCATTTTTCCCAGCTGGATCGAGTTTCCGGTGATGCCGCTCTGTGATATCTCGACCTCCTTCATGATGGAGTTGAGTTTTTGCCTCTCCACCACGTTGAAGCCGGCATTGACAAAATGCCCGCGGAAGCTTTCCTCAGAATCCTGTGACACCTCTGCGGGAATGCCCTGCGCCCGCTCAAAATGCATGATGGCGATGGACTTCACGTTTTTAAGCTCTTCTCTGTTGATGGCGATGGTGGATGTTGAGCATTGTACAAAGAGTGCCGTTATCGCCGTCGCGGCAAAGACTGTGGCGAAATACCCAAGGCGCAGTTTCATCGGGACACCCCCTTCAGCGGAACATTACAAAGATTGAGGATAGCCTCCCGGCAGGATGATGTCCATACTTTTTTTTTCAATCAACAAAATACTGCATGAACCGGCGTGGCTGAGCTGCTTCTGACTCCTGTGGTCCGATGATGCCGGGAATCGGTATTCCCGTTCATGGCAACGATTAATGCACCGTGGAAAAATTCCGACACCGGGGTGCGACAGTTATACAGACATAGCTGCCGCCACCATCGGGGGGAGCGGCGCAATTTATTCTTGAAATATCATCCGCAGGGTTGCAGTATGTCGGGATTTTTAGATACGGTCAGAGGGAGGATTCTGTGCGAACCTTACAACATGTTCTGGATGATTGTGTGAAGCTCGGTGATATGAAGGAACACGCCGGGTGGTCGGTGATGCGGTTGATGTCACTTCTTTCCGAGTTTCTCTATCTTTGTTGTACCACTGGTGATCAGAGCGACGATATGAAATACCCTGACCCGCCGGAGGTTCCCGCCGGCGGATTGCTTGGCGCCGTGTCGAAGAAGTTTCCCGATTTCGGAAGATATGCATCGATCACCGCAAGGGGAGGGAGGGGCTCCACGGAGATCAGGAATGCCGCCGAGGATCTGGCGTTCTTTGTCTCATCCGCCGCGAAGATCAAATGGTACTATGAGAAGACCAGCAAACGGAACGGGGTGCATCACTTGAAGCGGATGTTCGCGGACGGTCTCGGAAAGCTGACGGCGGAGCTGCTCGCCTATTGTATGGATCTGCTCCCACGGAGTGCGTGAGCGGACCATGGCGGCTTCGAAGAGGGTCCTTTCGATCCTGATCGCGCTCACGGCCGCGGCCCTCTCGGTGAACGAAAACCTGGCGCAGCACGGACCGGGCATCGCCTGGAGGCGCATCCGGAGCAGCCACTTCAGCGTCATTCATCCTGTGGGTATCGAGGGGGACGCCGCCGCGGTGACGGAACTGCTGGAGCGCCTTCACCCACTGCTGAACAGGACGGTGGGGGCCGCTGAGCATGTCACTCCCCTGCTTCTTTTCACCCGCTATGCCGAATCAAACGGCTTCGCCGGTCTCATGCCGCGGCGGATGGTGTTCTATAACGCCCCGCCACAGGATGGCACTGCCGGTTCCGGGGACTGGTACACGCTCCTGGCGATTCACGAATACCGGCATATGCTGCAGTTTTTGAGCATGAAGGTTCACCTGGGGAGGGCGCTCTATCTTCTGCTGGGCGAGCAGGGTCTGGCCATGGCAGCGTTCGGTACCGTCCCCGCCTGGTATTTCGAGGGCGACGCGGTGCTGTCGGAAACGGTCTTCACCGCCTCCGGCAGGGGGCGGATGCCGGAATTCGACGCTGCCCTCCGGGCCCAGCTGCTGACGGGGAGACGTTTCAACTACTACCAGAGCCTCTACGGATCATACCGTGAGTACAATCCCCTGGAGTCGCCCTATCTCATGGGGTACTTCTTAACGACGAAGCTGCGGAGGGTTCACGGAGGCGATGTCCTTGCCAGAATAAACCGCCGCGCCATGTGGGCGCCGCTGCTCCCCTACCGCCATACCCACTGCGTCGATGCCCTCACCGGAAAGCACAGTTCTGACTGGTACGATCTGGTGCTGGACGAGCTCGCCGTTCTCTGGGCTCGGCAGGTCAGCGGGCTCAGGCTGACCGGGGCGGTGCCGATTGAGGGGAGCGATCGAAGGGATTGGATCGACAGTATCGGACCGCAGGGGGGGCGCGAGGGGAGCGTCATACTGTACCGGAGGGGGGCGGAGGAATCACCGCGGATCGTGTCAATCGATGCGGTGACCGGAGAGGAGACGCTCATCGCGAAGACAGGACGGCTCTCCGCGCCACCATCGACTGCTGAGGGGAAGACGGTTTGGAGCGAGATCGTGCCGCACCAGCGATGGACCAGGGTGAGCTACTCCGATATCTATATCGCCGATCTTGAGGATGGCGGGGTCAGGAGGATAACCCGTGGCGGGAGATACTATGCACCGTCACTGTCGCCGGACATGAGACTGGTGGCCGCGGCGGAATATGACGAATGGAACAGGGCGGCCCTGGTGATTCTCGACGCGGTGAACGGTGAGACGCTGGCGAGGGTCGGCTCCAAGGATGGCTCGATACGTACTCCTCGGTGGTCCCGCAGGGGGGACCGTATCGTATTCTGCAAGGTGAAAGGGGATCGTGAGGGGGGCATCGGTATCTTCTCCTGCAACGCCTCCGGGGGGGACATGAAGACGCATATCCCCTACGGAATTGAGCATCTGCGGAATCCCTTCATGGACGATCGCCACGTCTTCTACTCCTCCCCCTGTACCGGGATCGACACCATCTGCGCCTTGGATCTTTCCGACAGTACACGATATCTGGTCACCTCGAGGATGTTCGGGGCCTATTATCCTTCGGTTTCTCCCGACGGGAGATGGCTGTTCTATTCTGACATGACCGATCAGGGGCTCATGGCCATGAAGGCGAAGCTGGATCCCGGCACCTGGAGGCCCATCCGGGAGATGCCATCACGGGTGGTCCAGTATTTCGAGCAGATACTAGAACAGGAGTACCGGGTATCCCTGGATGATATTCCGCATAGCGCGAAAAATTCTGAGCGGTACTGTCCCGGATTGCATCTTCTGGAGGTACACAGCTGGAGCCCCGGTTTCGATCCCATCGCCAGGGATATTTCTGTCATGATACAATCAAACGACCTGCTGGAGACCACCGCCATAACTGCGGGATACATCTATAACTGGAACGAGCGGACACACGCCGGCATAGCATCAGTTGCCTACGCGGGATTGTACCCGGTGATCGAATTGGAGGGACTTTACGGCGGGAGGGCATCAACCCGTAAAAACAGCTACGGCGGCACTGAGTCGTACCAGTGGCGGGAGGGGGAGGCCGGGCTGAAGGCGAGCATCCCGCTCGATTTTTCACGGAGGAACTGGATCAGGAGACTGACGCTTTCGTCGAAGATATCGTACGACTTCGTGCGGGGGATGGATTATCACGATGCCGACGAGAATGGCAACGGTGAATTCATTCCGATGCATTACCGGATCGTGTTCCAAAATACCTACGGCTGGGCCAGGGACATCAACCCTGTATGGGGACAGCGATGTACTGTCGGTTATATGCACACACCCTTCAAGGGGGATTACCGTGGAAGGCTCTTGTATGCGGAGACGACACTCTATTTCCCGGGAATTGTCAGTCACCACAGCCTGTTTTTTCAGTGTTCCTTTGAATGGCAGGGGGTCACCAGCTATCATTTTCCGAGCCAAGTGCTCTATCCACGGGGGTACTCATACGAATTTCACGAAATGTTTCTGTGCGGCAGGGTGAATTACACGATGCCGCTTCTCTACCCTGATCTGAACCTGTATATATATTACATTAAGCGAATATATATGAATTGTTACGGTGATTACGGGGCGAGCGTCCGGGGGGAGAGGGTATTCGCACGGTCCGCAGGTGGTGAACTGGTCTTCGAGGGGATGCCGCTGGGCTATGATGTTGCCCTATCGGTTGGGCTGCGGTATGCGTATCGTTTTGACAGTACGGGCAATCCCCATTATTTTGCCTTCATATTCAGCGTTGGTCTGTAGTGAGCTGAGTGTGCTACAGTTTCCGATCCAATGCTTCTCGGGGTTTTTTCCAGTAGATTTTCCAACTTAGTCCATTATATATGGTATGCTTAATTATTCTATAATCAATAGTATAGTTATCGGTATTAAATTCATTATGTGAGATTTGAGTATTGGTTAGATATCTGTATACTGCAAGTGAAATAAGAAGAGAAACAGATTTCTTTGAAAACTTTCTGAAGTCCAGCAGTAATTCGTATTCGTTTGCGGGAAGATACATATGCAAACGTTTATAAGCCGATCCTCCAGAGCTCAATTGATATGCCACGCAGTGATCGAGCTTTGGAAGGATCTCATAGGTTTTCATATAGCGCTTGCAGATGCTTCGAACGACCACGGACCGGGATACACCCCTCTGGCGAGCAGCACGACTGATGCTCGATATGACGTCAATCGAGCAATAGGCTGTTGTTTCAATAATCATGATTCATCACCAACAAAATAACGATCCTGCCGGATGAATCGATAAAATTGTTTTCAAGAAATCTCATAAAGGTCGGGGGAGGAAACAGCAGAGCTGCGTCCCCTCTGGTATACAATATGCCTAGTGCCGGCAGCCGTTAACGGGAAAAACAAATACTGCTGGACGTGCAGTCTCCATCATGAAGAGTGTCTCGCGTATGAATAGAAAGCATGCAGTCATGAGGGATTCCCTGAAACGCACCGTTCTTTTCATAACGGTCATGAGCTCCTTCCTCGCGCCATTTATGGCCTCTGGCGTGAATATATCGCTCCCGGCACTGGGGAGGGAGTTCGGACTGGACGCAGTCTCCCTGGGATGGATCGCCACATCCTACCTGCTGGCATCCGCTCTGTTTCTTCTCCCCTTCGGAAGGCTTGCCGACATCCACGGAAGGCGGAGAATATTTACCATCGGAATGGCAATTTTCTCCGTTGCCACCCTGATGGCCGTTGTGACGCCGACATTCCCTCTCCTCCTGACTGCAAGAATCCTGCAGGGGATCGGAAGCTCCATGCTCTTCGGTACCGGGGCCGCCATCATCACCTCTGTATTCCCCGATGGTGAGCGCGGAAGCGCTTTGGGGCTGGGGGTATCGGCGGTGTACGTCGGCCTCTCTGCCGGCCCCCTCATCGGCGGATTGCTGGTTCAGCACCTGGGATGGCGGAGTATATTCCTGGTGAGCGGCATTATGGGGCTCGTGGTGCTCTCCATGATCATCTTCGCCATAGAGGGGGAATGGGCCGAGGCCAGGGGGGAGTCCTTCGACTGGAAGGGCTCCGCGGTCTACGCCGCAAGCTTCACGCTCCTCATGTACGGGCTTTCACTGATTCCTTCGGCAAGGGGCGCGATGCTTGCCGGAGCAGGCATCGCCGGTATGTTCGCTTTCATCATTATGGAGCTCAGAGAGCAGAGCCCGATTCTTGACCTGGGACTTTTCCGCGGCAATGCCGTTTTTACCTTCTCAAATCTGGCGGCCCTCATCAATTACAGTGCCACATTCGCGGTAACCTTCCTGATGAGCCTGTTCCTTCAGTACGTCAAGGGATTTTCCCCCAGCAGGGCGGGGATGATCCTCATGGCGCAGCCCCTGGTGATGGCGGCGGTTTCGCCGGTTGCCGGGAGGCTCTCCGACAGGTTCGAACCCAGAATAATCGCCTCGTCGGGGATGGCTTGTACCACTCTCTCACTGGTGACACTGGCCTTTCTCGGCCAGGGTACACCGGTCCCCTTCATCGTGGCGAGCCTCATGCTGCTCGGTTCCGGCATCGCTCTCTTTTCGTCACCCAATACGAATGCGGTGATGGGCTCTGTGGAGCGGAAGTCGTACGGCGTCGCCTCCAGCGTGCTGGGTACCATGAGGATTTCCGGGCAGATGATCAGTATGGGGGTCGTGATGCTCGCCTTTGCGGTCTCCATCGGTCCTGCCGTGATCACGCGGGAAAACCATCACCTCTTTCTCTGGAGCGTCCGCGGTGTATTCGCGGTCTTCAGCATACTCTGTGCCGCAGGGATATTCGCCTCCTATGCCAGGGGGAGGGTGAGATGAAACTCCTCACGGCGATCCCCTTAATTACGGATTGGTGGCGTGTGTGGACTGCCCATCAGGGCGGAGCGCGATGCGCGGAGCGGTCAGCGGGCTTTGTGATGGTTCCGCAGGGACGCCTGTTTTAATCTCATCGTGTGCTGGTTCACCGTCCGTTTCGTGACGAAGACGCCGAAGTCAGCCGGGACCTCCCTGAGCCTGACGTTGAACACCCTCGATGTCATCATGTCCGCGACCATTTTCCGGTAATGCGAGGTCTCGAAGAAATAGTAGTTGTTCGTGTTCACCGAATTGAGGCCGCTGAAGTCCCAGTAATCGCTCACCTGGGCCAGTTTTTTCCTGAATACGTTGAACTCATCGACGCTCCAGTAATTGTATATGGACTTGTGTGTCGGGTTGATTATGAGTATCAATCTGGCGCCGGTATCGTCGCACATCTTCTTTATGTCCCTTATGTCCTGTATGCACCCCTCGTAGTTCGGCTCCTTTTCGCCGCCGATCCAGGGACGATTGAAGATCTCGGATTCTATATGTTTTTGAGGGCTTGCTTCGATTTTATCCTCCATGTAGGTGGGGAAGAAGACACCCTTGTCGCTGATGGTAAACCTCTTATTCTCACAATCGATGCCCAGCAGATACTTGATATCTGTGGTCGTGGGGAGGGTCGTGAGGTATCGGCCATAAAACCTCACCTTCCCGGCGCAGTCATGGGGGAGCCTGTGGAAGATCAGGTACTTGTCGTGAAACGTGCCGCGGTGCCTGAAGGATACCTCGTCGATCAGCACTATCACGTTCCTGAATCGCATTCCGTTGTCGATACAGTATTTGAGATTTTCCCTGAAGATTGACGGGTATCCCAGGAACATGCTGAAATTGAAATACCTGCCGCCGGGGATCGTTGATACATCGTATACAAGGCCCCGTGACGATCCCAACAGGATCGAATCAAACTCGTTTCGGTGGTCCAGCAGGTAGGCCATTCTGGAGAAATTGAAGTTCGCGTTCGCCCAGTAGTAGTAGCCTCGCCTGATCCTGGAAAAGTCCCGCTCGAAGACCGAATGCTTGTCCGCGATACAGTTATATAGGATTACTCCCGCGAGTACCGCGAAGAGAAATGTGATCGCTTGAATGATGTATCGTATTCTCATGGCCGCCTAGAACTGAAAGTAGATGAATCCGCTCGATTCGCGTATTGAAAAAAACAGAATGAACATAACTGAAAAATAGTAGAATGCATACCTCACCGGCTGCGGGATCCTGTCGATGAGGGTGCGCAGTGATTCGTTCTTCTGATACAGGTGTATCAGCTCCATGATCAGGATTGAGAGGATCGCGATGCCCCACTCGAAGCGGTCCAGGCCGAGTTCCAGGAGAAAGCCTGGATTCATGGACTGCTCAATCGGTGAATTGAAGAGGTTCGTATACACATGAAAGACATCGTTTATGCTGTTGGCCCTAAATGGAACAAAGCAAAGCACCGCAAGGAGGAAGGTGGTGATCACCTGGATTGCGCCGTGGAGTGCTGGCAGCCTGTTCAGCCGAATTGATGAGACGATCTTCACTCTGAGGGGGCGGAATATGATCGAGAGTATGCAGCTGAGGCCGCACAGGGAACCCCATAGCGCGAAGGTCAGGTTTGCCCCGTGCCAGAGTCCGCTGACAAGAAACGTCACGAACATATTATAGTACTGCCTCGCCTTCGATACCCTGTTCCCGCCCAGGGGTATGTAGAGATAGTCCCTGAACCAGGTGGAGAGCGATATGTGCCATCGTCGCCACAGCTCCGGTGATGATCTGGAGTGTAAGGGAATGTCGAAGTTCTTCATGAGGTTGATGCCCAGGATCCTCGCGGCGCCGGTGGCGATGTCGGTGTATCCTGAAAAATCGCAGAATAGCTGTATTAAAAACAGTATTGATGCGATAATCAGGGGGAGACCGGTGTGATCTTGGGCGTTGTTAAATACGGAATTGACGAATATGGCGAGCCTGTCTGCGATCACCAGCTTTTTAAAAAAACCGAAGGCCATGAGCTTAAGGCCCTCCACGGTTCTGTCGTAATCGAAGGAGCTTTTTTCGAGAAGCTGGGGCATGAGATGGGGCGCCCTGCCGATGGGCCCCGACAGTATCTGGGGAAAGAAGGCGACGAAGAGCGCGTAGGTCAGAATGCTCTTCTCGGCGGCGATTTTCTGCCGGTAGACGTCGATTATGTAGCCGATCGCCTGGAGGGTGTAGAAGGAGATACCCACCGGCAGGATGAAGCTGAAATTATCGAAGCCCGTGCTGCCGCCCCACAGCCCGGTGACGGAGAGTGCCGTGTGTATCAGGAAATTAAGGTACTTCAAGACGATGAGCATCGACAGCACTGCGGGAATAAAGATCGCCAGCAGCGCCTTTTTCCTCCGTACGGTGCCCGCGGCTCCTATCGCCAATCCTCCCGCATAGGAGAGGAGTGTCACGGCCAGGAGGTACACGATGAGCTTCGGGCTCACGAACATATAGAAGTAATAGCTGGCGGCGAGCAGCAGTATCCTCCGGTATCGCAGGGGGAGCAGGAAGTAGACGAGCGTGAGCGAGGGGAGGAATATGAAAAAAGGGTATGTCGTAAAAAGCATGTGCGCTGTCTGGTGTTCTCGAAATTTCGGTTATGATTTCAGCGAAAGCGTAAATGTCAATTATAAATTTCCAATTGTCCCGGAATGTCGATTTTACCGGCCTTGATGCTCGAAAAACTGTCTGCATCGACCAAATTTGCAGTGCCAGACATGCCCCTCGACGATACCCCCGGGGTTATGAGGTACGGTGATCCGGTGCCCTCGTGATCGCTCGCCCGTGGGGGATAGGAACCGGTCAGAGACTGCTCGGTTGGTTCAATGCCCGTCCGCCGGGACGAAGATGTTGAAGGACTGGATGGCCAGAAAGTCGAAGCGCTCCGACACCCTGTAGCCGGCAGATTTCATGAGGGACACGATTTCCGCCTCGCTGACCACATGGCCCGAGAGGCGCTGCAGGAGGCCTGCCTTGCAGTAATCGATGATGGCGATGCGCCCACCGGGTTTCAGGTATCGCTTCAGCCTGGCGAAATAACCCGGGTCCTCCCTCAGGTGGTGAAAGACGTTGCGCATGAAGATCATGTCGGCGCACCTGTCGGGGATACCGACCGAAGACTCCGTGGCCTCAGCCGTAATGATATTTTCCATGCCTTCCTTCTTCGCCAGGGCGTCGATATGCTCGAGCATCCTCCTGTCGATGTCCACCGCGTAGATTCTCCCGGAGGGGCCAACCATCCGCGCCATGAGAAGGCTGAAATATCCGCCGCCGGCCCCGATGTCCGCCACCGTGTCTCCTGGTTTCAGCTGGAGGTTCCCCACAACCCTGGCCGGCTGGCTTTCGTCGTTCGAAGCCATGCTGTTGAAATGCTCCGCTCTGGTACCGCCGGCGCATGAGACGAGCATCGTGCTGATTGCCGCGGAGAGCACCAGGATTGCTGCTCCATGATGAGTGTGTGCCATGGCCATATCCCCGAGTGGTCGGTTGTACGATGCCCGGCAGGACCGGTGGCATCGTCATGGAGCATTATGTACCGCCATGGAACAAATGCAATTATAATTTTCATGCGGGATCATTCGGAGATGGAATGGTGTTTTGGGCTTGACGGGATGCGGCGGTGCGATAGTCTCAGTGGTGCCGGTAATCGCGGCGCGTGAGGAATACAATGCCAGATCGAAGGGAGAGGAATCTGGAGCAGCTCCGGGAGATGTTCCCGGACAAGTTCGAGCCCCTGGAGGACGTGTTTCCGCTGATACACAAGGGGAGCTCCATCTTTATCGGCAGCGGCTGTGGCGAGCCGCAGCACCTCGTTCGGGCCATGACCGAGTACGTCAATTCCTCCACCAGCCCGCTCTTCGGCACGGAGATCGTCCAGATCTGGACCCTGGGTGTCGCCCCCTATACCGACGAGAAGTTCAAGCGTAATTTCAGGCACAACTCGTTCTTCATAAGCGACAACTCTCGCCAGGCGGTCAATGAGGGGAACGCCGACTACACCCCCATCTTCCTCTCCGAGGTGCCGTCTCTCTTCCGCCGGGGGATCATCCCCGTTGACGTGGCGCTCATCCAGGTATCGATGCCGGACGCCGAGGGGAACGTGAGCCTGGGGGTCAACGTCGACATCGTCGCCGCCGCGGTGGAATCGGCGAAGCTCGTGGTGGCACAGGTGAACGCGCACATGCCCTGGGTCTACGGCGACACCGTGATTCCCGCCTCCCGCGTCTCCTGCTACGTGCGGTTCGATGAGCCCCTCATCGAGTTCGATTCAGAGGTGCCCGACGAGATCGCCTCACGCGTGGGGAAGTACGTGTCGCGAATCGTGCGGAACGGCGACACCATCCAGGTGGGCTACGGGAGCATGCCCAACGCCGTCCTGCAGGGCCTGTACGAGAAGAAGGACCTGGGGGTCCACACGGAGCTTCTCACCGATGGCGTGGTGGACCTCATGAACCTCGGCGTGGTGACCAATCAGCAGAAGAACATCGACAGGGGGAAGACCATCGCCTCCTTCTGCATGGGGAGGCGCAGAACCTATGACTTCATGAACGAGAACCGGGACATCGAGCTGCGCTCCATCGACTACGTCAACAACCAGACGGTGATCGCCATGCAGCGCAACATATGCGCCATCAATTCGGCACTCCAGATCGACCTTACCGGGCAGGCGAGCGCGGAATCGATCGGCAACACGTTCTACAGCGGCATCGGTGGGCAGGTCGATTTCATGCGGGGCGCCGTGAAGGCGGAGGGGGGGAAGTCGATCCTTGCCTTCCGCTCGACCTCGAACGACGGGGAGAAATCGCGCATCGTTCCCTGCCTGGAGCCGGGGACCGGCGCGACCCTCATCCGCGGCGATGTGCATTACGTGATCACCGAGTACGGCATCGCCTTTCTGCACGCCAAGAACATACGCGAGCGGGCCATGTCGCTCATCACCATCGCGCACCCGAAATTCCGCCCCTGGCTCGTGGAGGAGGCGAAGCGGCTCGGCTACATCTACCGGGACCAGAAGTTCATCACCGGCCGGGAGGGTGAATACCCGGAGCACCTGGAGAAGCGGCGATTCACGAAGGCCGGCCTGCCGGTGCTGCTCAGACCGGTGAAGATCAGCGACGAGGACCTTCTGAAGGAGTTCTTCTACTCCCTGTCGGACAAGAGCCTCTACACGAGGTTCTTCACCAGCATGCCTTACATATCGCACCGCCTCCTGCAGGATTTCGTGGTGGTGGACTACACCACGCAAATGGTGATACTGGCGATCCTCGAGGAGGAGGCGAGGGAGCGGGTCGTGGGGATCGGGCAGTACAAGACCGACAGGGACACCCTCACCGCGGACATCGCCTTCGCGGTGAGGGACGACTACCAGGGGAACGGCATCGGATCGATGCTGGTGCACTACATCGCCTCGATCGCGTTGAAGGAGGGGATCCTGGGTCTCACGGCCGACGTGATGGCCCAGAACAAGGCAATGATTCACCTCATCTCGCAGATCAACTCCTCGGTGGTCAAGGAGCTCAGGGACGGCTGCTACGCCATGAGCGTTGACTTCAGCAGGGGGGCGCCGCGGTGACCCTTACTCCCCCTTGACGGTGAAGAAGCTGATGCCCCGGTAGAGGATCTCCGCCTGTGCGTTGATCTCCTCGGCGGCGATCGCCATCTCCGAGGATTCCGATGCCATGGACTGGGTGGACTCGTTGATGCTGTTGATCGTGTTGGTCATCTCCTTGTTCGCCTGGGTCTGCTCCTGCATGGCCAGCGAGATGTTCCCCGACACGTCCATCACCTTCTTCGTCTCTGCCAGCACGACATCGCTCGCCTCGGTCTGGGAGCGGGACATCTCGGCGATCCGCCGCACCAGCTCGTCGGTGCTCCGTATGCTCTCGATGATGGCGTTGAGCGACCGGGAGGTGGAATCGACGAACCCCTTCCCCTGCACCACCTGATCCCTCCCCGAGCCGATGAGCGACGAGATGTTCTTCGCGCCGGCCGAGGTCTGGTCCGCCAGCTTCGATATCTCGTCCGCCACCACTGCGAATCCCCGGCCGTGCTCTCCGGCCCTGGCCGCCTCGATGGCGGCATTGAGGGCCAGGAGGTTCACCTGGTCCGATATGTCGCTGATCATACCCACGAATTCGGTGATCTTCTGGGTGCTGGCGTCGATGCTCTCCATCCCCTGGATGGCGCGCTGCATCAGCTCGTTCCCCTTCACCGCTTCGGAGGAGGTGAGGGTCGCCATCTCCAGGGCCTGGACGGCGGATTCTCCGATTGTCTGGATGATCGACTTCAGCTGCTGCATCGACTCGAAGGTGGTCGAGGCGGTCCTCGCCTGGTCCCTGGTGCTGGTGCTGATCATGTCTATGGAGGAGGTCGTCTCCTCGAGCGATGCGGTCATCTCCTCGATGGACGATGCCTGTTCCTGGGTGTTTTCCGAAAGCCTCCTGCTGGTGTCCCAGAGGCCGGTGGACGACTCCGAGAGGCGCCTCGAGGATTCCAGCGCGGCCACCAGCACGCCGTTCAACTTCGTCAGGAGAATCTGCAGGTACCGCACCAGCTCGCCGAAGCTGTCCGGTATGTAATCGTCGCTGCTGGCGGTCAGGTCCCCCTCGGAGACCCGCTTGAACACGCCGATGATGTTCCCGATGGGTCTCGAGAGCTGCCTGGCTATCCTGAGGATGATGTAGTAGATGCCCAGGGTCATGATGAGAAAGGAGATGGAAATCATGAGGAGCGTGTAGTTGATGCTGCTGTAGACGTCGCCGCGGTCCATCATCATGACGATGCGGCTGTCGTTCGCCGCGATCCTCTTTACGTAGGCCAGCCTGTTGCGCCCCTCGAAGGCGATGGGTACCACGTGGTCCTCTCCCGCCAACACCGCCTCCACGTTCATGAATCCATTGTCGCCCCCCGTGATGTCCCGGCCGATCACCTTCCTCAGCAAGTCCCTGTTTTTGTAGTAGATGATCGTCCCCTCCGAATCGACGATGAGGAGGTCCGATTCCGCCGACGAGCCGCGGGCCCTCGCCCCTATCTGCATCGTCTCGAAGAGTACCGTGGCTCCCATGAGTCCCACCACGTCATTCCCCCGCCTTACCGGCACGGCGATGACGGTGATGTCCCTCTTGCTGGCCTTGCTCGTCAATACCTCGGATATGGCGCTGTCCCTCCTCTCGCCGAAGATGGTCTTGAAGTAGCTCCTCTGGGAGACGTTCGCGGTCCTGTCGCCGAAGCTGTTCGGCGCAGTTCCGTCCGGGAATGCCACGAAGAGCATCTCGATCTCCTCCGGCTTTGTCTCGTGCCAGCGGCCGAGCCGCCGCTCGATGGCGTCCCTGTTCATCTCCCGCACCGCGTCGTCCCCGGCGTAGGTCTTCAGCCTCGCGATCGTTCGCGTGATGAACGAATTGACCGATCCGGCGGTCTCTTCGGCCGCATGGGACAGCTGGCGGGTCCTCGCCTGGATCATGTCACCCTCGATGATCTTGAAGATGCCCACGCTCATCAGGGCGATCATGACGAGCACGCTGGTGAGAATGGGGGTCGAGAACTTGTGGAAGACGGACAGGGGCCTGAAGCGGATCACGAGATTTACGGGATACAGGTACATCTTGGAATAGTAGTACTGGATGTAGGCGACGATGAATGCGGTCACCTCGCCGATGAGCACGATGAAGAACACCAGCTGGAGCGAGTAGACAACCCCGGTGACGTATCCGATTATGCCGGTGAGCACCGGGCCGCCGGCGCAGCCGATGAAGAGGGGGAGGGATGACCGGAAGGAGTAGGTGTCGATGAACGCCTCGATCTCCCTTAGCTCCTCCGGCGAGGGGCCGCCCAGGAGCGCGGCGGTTCTCGCGGCAAGTCTTCTGTACATGAAGAAGTAGATGAGGGTGAAGCTGATGATAATGGGGGGGGCCAGGATCAGGATGATCCTTCCCACCCTGAGAAAGTTATCGATCCCCAGGATCGTCGCCACCAGCAGGAAGTAGGCCGCGGGATGGATGACGTAGAGGGCGAAAAAAAGGCGCAGGAGCCTTCCCGGTACCTCGCTCAGGGAGTGGATCTGCTGTTTCGTTTCCTGAAGGTTCACGTTCATGGCTGGTCTTCCTTGATGAAAAATTGCCGTTCCCGGTTTCCGACCGGTACATGTATGGCGTTTCAGGCGCGGATTTCCACGAGCTCGATATCGAAGGTGAGCGCCTTGCCCGCCAGCGGGTGGTTCGCGTCGAAGCTGACTGTATCGACGGAGACCCCTGCCACGGTGGCCACGAAGGAGTTGCCACTCCCGTCGCTGATCTTGTATTGCTGCCCCACCTGCGGGTCCATCCCCTCCGGTACATCGCCGACGGGGATGCCGAACACGAGTTCCTCGTGCCGTTCGCCGTATGCGGACACCGGCTCGATCCGCAGGGTCCTTTTCTCATTGAGCTCCATCCCCATCACGCCGTTCTCGAAGCCGGGAATCACATCCCCGGAGCCTATGGTGAATTCCAGCGGATCGCCGCCGTCCGATGTGTCGAAGACCGACCCGTCATCGAGTCTGCCGGTGTAGTGCACCCGTACCGTTGATCCCTCTTCCGCCTTCGGCATGATCGTCCTCCCGGTGGCCCGTTGCGGGGCCGGCAGCTCCACCGATCTCGCGTACCCGGTGACGGGGTTGTACGGTATCGTGGGCTCTCACATAGAGCCATCCTATTTCAGAATAAAATGGTTGTCAAGACACTTACCGTCCTGCAGCCTGTGTAAGAAAAAAATATACCGTTATGGCGAACAGGCCCGCGGGAGGATGCCGGTGAAAGAGTCCACACGGATCATGTTCAGGAAGCACGGGCTGCGGATCGACAGGGCGGTCCACAACTACATCTACTTCGTCTTCTACTACCCCTACGTGCGGACCATGTATCATGCGCTGCGGTTTCTCTCGGAGTACCTCTACTGGTGCCGTCCACTGAAGCCGCTGCTCAGGGCCGCCTTCGACCGGTACCATTCAAAGGTCCTCTCATCGGGGAACGCCGCGAAGCTCCTCTCCGTGAAGGAGGACCTGAGGGCGGTATCCGACAGGAACAGGCGGATCGTCCCCTTCAGGTACGCCTACGGCATCATCCTGCAGGAAGCCCAGCACATCGCCGTGATGGACTGCCCCTGCAAGAAGACCCTGGGGGACGAGGAGTGGGCCATCAGCTCCTGCATCGCCCTGGGAAAGGGGCTCGCCGGCTTCTGGCTCGACCACGGGGAGAAGTACCGCGCCAGGAGGATCACCCGGGACGAGGCGCTGGCCATGGTGAGGATGTTCCGTGAGCGCGGCTACCTCACCCAGGCATTCTTCAAGGTGGCCACCGGGGGGAGCACCGGCGTTATTTGTAACTGCCACCCCGACAGCTGCGTCAGCCTCAAGGCAACGGCCATGGCCAGGCGGTTCGGCGGCAACCTGACCATGAATGCCGCGTCGGGCTACTCGGTCCTGTGGAACCCGAAAAAGTGCCGCTTCTGCGGCACCTGCATGCTCATCTGCCCCGTGGAGGCCGTCGACATGCGGGAGAGGGAGCGGCGCTACCGCCGGGAAGAGTGCCTGGGATGCGAGCTCTGCGTGGAGCACTGCCGGCACGGGGCGCTGTCGCTGTACCGCGACGAGGAGAAGCCGGTGCCGCTGGACATCGATATCGTGAAGCGGGAGTACCTGTAGAACTCAGTGGCAGGCGTTGCAGCCGCTGCAGGTGGGCTTGGTGCACCCGGACTGCTTCCTGGGAGTGCCCGAGGATCCCCCCTTCACGAAGAACCCGCCCCCCCCGCTGATGAGCTTCTTCAGGGGCCCCCCGCACTTCTCGCAGGTGGTGAGCGGCGCGGCGCTCATTGACTGGAAGACCTCGCACCGTTCATGGCACGACTGGCACTGGTACTCGTAGGTTGGCATGGTCTGGTTTCGTATCCTCCGAGAGAGTCCCGCCCCCGCATACGGTACGGGAGCGAATCGAGAATCGCCGCCGCGCGCGATCCTGTCCAGAATTAATTTGCGCCGTGCGGTTTTTTTTCAGGGCGATATGTCCCGGGCCTCATCGACCCCGCGGGCCCCGGGATGGCCGTCCATCGGGAGAATATGAATGGGCATCATCCCGGGAGTATGTGATGCCGGTGCGATGATCCTGTCGGTGAGGGGCGGTCTGTCCGGCGCAATGCCGCCGGCGGTCCCTCGCCTAGTAGTACTGTATCAGGTCCCCGCTCTTGACCCTCCCAATGTATTTCATCAGCCGATCCGGGGGGAAGGGGGATCCGTGGGAGGGATGGATCATCCGCGGGCGGTGTGACAGGATCTTTTCCCAGCTCCGGTAGTAGTCGTCCAGGTCGTTCACCGACACGGAGACGTAGTAGCTGCCGGCCCACTTGAGCCAGTTCATGGCGGCGTCGCCCGCGAAGACGTCGCCCTCGTCGGTGAGCACGGAGATGCTGTCGGTGGAGTGCCCCGGCGTGAAGAGGATGATTCCGGGGACGCCGATATTCCTGAGGGTGTCGTCCCCCTCCTCCGTGACGATGATGTCGGAAGGCCTGGGGCTGTAGGTGGGGAATCGCAGGTTCCACTCCGGATGGAGCATCTGGTACACCAGCGAGATGAAGCGGATCACCCAGTTGGTGTAGCCGCCCCCTCCGGTCCGGTCGTTCTCCCCCTTCCTGATCTGCGCCGCGCATTCACGATGCATGATCAGCCGTATCCCCGGGTTTTTCTCCAGCAGAAAGTTTATGAGCCCCGAGTGGTTGTCGTGGTGGTTCGTCAGCAGGAGGTGGGAGATCTGGCCGGGCCGGACGTTCAGCCGCTCCAGGCGCCGCATCAGGAGATTTCTGTCCCACTGGTAGCCGCAGTCGATCAGGAGGTACCCCTCCCGCGCCTTCAGCAGGTAGCAGTTGTTGCTGCCCAGGCGTATGCAGGTGGCGCTGTCCTTCATCGTTTCGTACCCCTTTCTCTGACCCACTACCGGAAGGGCCGGGTTTTTTCAATAAGAATACGGGGGCGGCGATTATTTTTTCCGGTCACTCGCTGTCGGTGGGGCCGTTGAGGGAGGCGGTGTTCCACCGTATGGCTTTCTCGAGAGCCTCGGCGATCCTCAGCAGCTCCGGCAGCATGAGCCGCGCCTGTGCGGCGGTGACGGACCTGTATCTCGGCTTGGCTCCCCCCCCTGTCCACAGGGCACACCCGATCTCGGCGCCGACGGTCAGGCTCTTCACTCTGCTGCGGTTCTTCGCGATGGAGTCCAGCAGCGCGCGATTCACCTCCCGGTCGCGGATCAGTGCATTGGCGTGCGGAAGAAATTGCTCTCTCGCGGTGAAGTAGCGGTTCAGGGCCGGATCATCGAAATCGAATGAGCCGCCAGTATCGGATCCTGGTCCCTCGGCACAGGAAACCTTCACTATGGCGACAAACAGGGCCCTGCGCGGCCAGCTGCCGAAATGTGGCTCTATGACGCCAAAGTGCGTAACGGCGAATCCGGGGTTCCTTTCGAGCGTAATCGTCAGGGAATGGTACTCGTGCGGTTCGATGCGGATTTCGTGTCCCTCCAATTCTCCGCGGTAGGCGCCCAGCGTCCCGCCCCCTTGTACACGGCCGAGGCCCAGCTCGCGGGCCAGTGCCGGCAGATCCGCCGCGGCCCTTTTTCCGTTCCAGGCGTCCCGGATGTCCTGCCATAGCGGCACGATCATGAAGGACCAGAAGGCCAGCGTGACGATGAGCGCGATTCCCGCACACCCGAGAGCTGCCGGCACAGATGCGTCCATCATGCTGACCTCCGAAACATCCTTTTTTTGCGGCTGCGTACTGTCAGGCGCGACCCGTATGGTATACACTGTTCCCGTTCACGGTGCAAGCGGTAATTCGTGGTATTTGGAATAATCGGCAGGGCCCGGTGCCGACGGGTCTGCGTTGCGCCGGGTTTCATGATGGAGGGGGAGTAAATTGTGCTTGAAAGGGAGGGACCACGCAGGTATATCTGCCGGACGGCAGTGAGGTGACGGTGCGGATTCTCATCATGAACGCAGATCCGTTGGAAGGCTCCCCCGGGGAGCGAATCCCTTGCCGGGAATTGAATATCCATGGCTGATACGAAAGAATACGACGTGATCGTGGTGGGCTCGGGCGCCGGGGGGGCCACGGTGGCCCGCGAGACGGCCCTGCGGGGGAGGCGGGTGCTGCTCCTGGAGCGCGGCGGTCGCTTCGGATGGCTCGGCAACACCCTCACCGTGGCCATGTCGCTCCAGCGCTTCGGGATGGTGCAAAGCCGCGAGGGGTACTCGGTCACCTTCGGCGACACCTACGGAGGACTCTCCCTCCTCTCGGCCGGCTGCGCGGTGCCGCCGCCGCAGGCGGTCTTCGGCCCCTGCGGCATTGACCTCTCAAGTGAGGCGGCCGAGGCTGCGCGGGAGATGAGGGTGCAGGTCCTCCCGGACGAGCTCATCGGCCGGGCGAACCTGCGTCTCCTGGAGGCGGCGGTGGACGCCGGGTACGGCTGGCGCCGCATGGAGAACTTCATTGACCCGGAGCGGTGCGTCCCGGACTGCGGCGACTGCATGCTGGGGTGCCGCCGCGGCGCCAAGTTCACCGCACGGCAGTTCGGCGACGAGGCCGCGGCGGCGGGTGCCGACGTTCTTCTCCACACGACGGTGCGCGAGGTGATCGTGGAGGGGGGGCGGGTGGCAGGTGTTCGCGGAAGTCGCCTGGGCGTGCCGGCGTCCTTCCGCGGGGGGACAGTGGTCCTCTCCGGCGGCGTGAGCAACGTGCACATCCTCAGGAGGGCAGGAATCGAACGGGCGGGACGGGGTTTCTGCTGCGACTGGCTCCAGTTCGTGGGCGGGATCGTCCCGGGGATCAGCACCGCCAGGGCGAATCCCATGACCGTGGGGACCCTGGAGCACTACGAGGCCGACGGCATCGCCCTCCTGCCGGTGTTCCCCAACTGGTCGATGTTCGCGGTGGTGGCCTTCTTCACCGGCCTCAGGCACCTGCTGAAGATTCCCCGCTTCTGGAGCTACTCCGGCATCATGGTGAAGGTACGGGACGAGACCGCCGGCGAGCTCTACCGCGGTACCTCCTTTTCGAAGCCGGTGACGGAACGTGACAGGAAGCGGCTCGACAAGGGGGTGGGAATCATCAGGTCCATACTGAAAAAGGCGGGGGCGCGCGATGACAGCATCGTGGCACTGAAGCCCTCGGGGGCCCACCCGTCGGCCACCTGCAGGATCGGCGACGTGGTGGACGTTAACCTGGAGACGGAGATCCGGGGCCTCTACTGCTGCGACGCCAGCGTCTTCCCCTCGTCTCTGGGGCTCCCGGTGGTGTGGACCGCGGTCTCCCTGGGGAAGCGGCTCGCCGCCCACCTGGACCGGCGGCTCGGCGGGGTCACTCGTAGCGGGGCGAGGAGCCGATGAGCCGATATATCCGCTCGGCATCGCCGGCGGTGATGGGGAAGGGCATGGCGGAGTTGAACTCTCGCAGGAGCTCCTGGGACGACGGCGGCGAGGAGAAGAGCGAGCGCATGGAGCGCTTCTGCTTCAGAAAATTCCCCACCGTGGAAAATGTGGGCGACGAGGTGTGACCGCTGCCGCCTGTACCGGGGCTGTAGTAGCTGAAGGCGGGGCCGCCGGTCTCGTGGTCGCCGGTGAATACCAGCAGTACCCCGCCGCGCCGCCTGCGGAAGCGCTCGCAGGCGGCCACCACCCGCTCCATCTCCCGCACCCCGCACAGGAGCGCCCCCATGTCGTTGGAGTGGGCGTCGTAATCGATCCTGCCGCATTCTATCATCAGGAAGAACCCCCTCCGGTTCATCGAGAGTGCCCCGATGGCCGCCTCCGTCATCTCCACGACTGAGGGCTCGCCGGTATCCTCGTCGTCCCGGTCGACGGCCGAGTTCATGTGCCCCGGTGCGAAGATCCCCAGCAGGCGGCCGCCGCGCGCCGGCATGAGCCCCTTCCGGCGGTATACCACCCGGTATCCTTTGCGGGCAAACTCCGTAACCAGGTCGCGGCGGTCGCGGCGCTTCGACATCCCCGCGGGGCGCATCTCTCTCAGGAGGGGATGCGCGGCGGTGGAGGTACCGGCCGGCACGAAGAGGGCGGCGCCCCCCCCCAGGACCACGTCGACCCCGGGCCCCTCCAGGAGCTGCGTGGCGATGCGGGCCTCGGCATCCCGCTTCATGACGTGGGCGTAGAATCCTGCAGGCGTGGCATGGGTCACCCTGGTGTCGGTGACGATGCCCGTCGCCATCCCCCTGGATCTGGCGATCTCCAGGACGCTGGTGAGTTTTCTCCCGCCCGGGTCGATCCCCAGGCGGCCCCGGTTGGTCTTCACGCCGCTGGCGAGGGCGGTCGCCGCCGCGGCCGAGTCGGTCACCAGGGCGTCGGCGGCCCAGGTGAGGGCGTAGCCGCACCCGCCGCTCTTCATGACCTCGCGAAAGGCGGTCGGTCCGGGCTCACCCTCGGCGGTGCGCG
>JAFGJK010000011.1 GCA_016929135.1 Spirochaetota bacterium
CTCCCCGGTGGCATCGGAGCCCGATTACGTTGTGGCGCTGAATCCCCCCTCGGCGAGCGCCTTCGGGAACAAGCTGGAGCCGGGCGGGCAGCTCATCTACAACTCCAGCATGAAGGGGAAGATGCCGATCCGGGGCGACATCAGCTTCTACCCGGTGCCGGCGAACGAGGTGGCCAAGGCCGCGGGGAGCGAGCGGTCGGTGAACGTGGTGATGCTGGGGGCATTCCTGAAGCTCACCGGCATCGTGAAGCTCGAGTCCATCTACGGGAGCGTCGAGTACATGCTCGGCGAGAAGAAAAAGCTCATCGAGCTGACGAAGACGGCGCTGGCCATGGGGTACGATGGGTTCCCCTACAGCGTCAATGAATCATGACGGAGAGGTGTTCCATGCCCATAACACAGATAAGCGTCGCGGTGGAGAACAGGCCGGGAAAGCTGAACGAGGTCTGCGATATACTGGAGAAGGAGCTCATCAACATCAAGGCGATCATGGCCTCCTCGGTCCTCTCCCCCGTGCAGGTGCACATGATCGTGAGCGACCCCAAAAAGGCCGAGACGGTCCTGCTGAACCGGGGGATGAAGATCTCCACGAAGGAGGTGATCGCCGTGGCCACGCCGGACCATCCCGGCGGGCTCAACGCGGTATTGAGGCCCCTCATCGAGGCGCAGGTGAACGTCGACGCCATGTATCCCTTCATCAACCTGCACGGTGACGAGGCGATCATGATCCTGGAGGTGGACAAGATCGACGAGGCCAAGCGGGTGCTGAAAAAGCACTGGGTGAAGACCTACAGCACCGAGATCTACAATCTGTAGCGCCGCCCCGAGGCGGCGCCGTATCGCACATCCGCGCGGAACATTTCATGAACCGGGAGATCAGAGAGGCCGTCGATATCCTTCGCGGGTCCCGCTTCGTCGTCGCCCTTACGGGGGCCGGTATCTCCGTGGCCAGCGGCATCCCGGACTTCAGGAGCCCCGCGGGGCTCTGGAGGAGGTTCGATCCCGCGGTGTACGCCAGCATCGACCGCTTCAGGGAAAACCCTGCGCGCGCCTGGGAGATGCTCTTCGAGATGATCGCCGCGGTGGACGCCGCCAGGCCCAATCCGGCCCACGATGCCCTGGCCGAGCTGGAGCGGCGGGGCCTCCTGCAGTGCTGCATCACCCAGAACATCGACGGGCTCCACGGAAGGGCCGGGAGCAGGAACGTCATCGAGTTCCATGGCAACCTGGACCGGTTCGTCTGCCTTGCCTGTGAAAGCCGGTACGGATGGCGCCAGTACGCATTCCCGGCAGGGGAGGCGCCCCGCTGCTTTGCCTGCGGATCGGTTTTAAAGCCCTCCATCGTCTTCTTCGGCGAGACCGTGCCGGGGCGTGCCCTCCTGGAGGGGAGGATGTTCGCCAGCTCGGCCGACGCGATCCTGGTGATCGGCACCGGCGCCACGGTCTTCCCGGCGGCGGAGATTCCCCAGATCGCAAAGAACAGCCACGCGAAGGTGATCGAGGTGAACACCGCCCCCACGGGGCTCACCAACTACATCACCGACGTCTTCGTGCAGTGCGACGCCGCCGTGGCGCTCCCGGCGATCGCGGAGGGGCTGGGGGAGGAATAGATTGCCGGCGGCATAACGAATAACGGTTTTTAAGAATTACATAGGATGAATCAGGTCATTTTACACATATTCAAAACACCTCCAGTTATGAAGAGGAATTTATTCCTGCGAGTAACAATCAATGTTCGACGTGGAGAATAAACAAGCCTTTTTGTACAGGTATTTGAATCATTAATTATGAAACAAAGATATATGTATCATAAATATTGAGACAATTTCATGGTCATTTTGAATGGCAAAAAATTTTATTCTTGACTATGAATACAGTTATGTTTCATTATATTTGAAACAATATTCTAAGTATTATTAATGATGATACATCTGAATCCTTTTCCAATTTATATTCATGGTAGAAAGTCATGCCTCTCCACTACATTCTAATGGGTGATATAATAGGAAGCAGTGAATACGATGCACAAAGACTACGTGATGATTTCATGAGTGTTGTCTCTTCATGCAATATAAGGCTGGGAAAAAATATCATCTCGCCCTATACGGTCACGTTAGGAGACGAGTTCCAGGGTATAGCAACCTCACTTGATACCATTATCAATAGTATTTTTTTTATGGAAGAGATATCTCTTCGCAGGAGTTTGGCATACAAGGTAAGGTATGTCGCAGTCCTCGGCCATATTGACACAACTATCAACCGGATGAAAGCTCATACAATGATGGGAGACGGACTAACTAAAGCCCGTAGAATTCTTAATGACAAGCGTAGAGGCCTGCCGCGGTTTCGCTTTGACCTGCCGGACTCCTTTATGACGAAGCAACTAAATCGATTGTTTTTGGTTCTTGACGGCATTACCAATCGCTGGAGTATAGGGGATGGCATCCTCATTCTGGATATGCTTGCCAATACCAACAATGCGGAAGTCGGTTCCATACATGGTAAAAACAGAACTCAAATATGGAAACGTCGTAAGAATCTTCTAATCGAAGAGTATCGGGTTTTGAAAGATGCTTTGATTGAATTGACGCAACAGAACCGTACAAACACATAGGAAGATTTTTTTATGCGATACATTCCGGTATTGATTGTTCTCGTATGCCAGGAAATTGTGGGTATGTTTGTATTTCCAACTCTTAACCGATATCTCGGACCAGAGGGGAGCAGCGCATGGAATAAAAAAGCAATATTAAAGGGGTCGTTGGAGAGGCTTGTTCTAGTTACTGCTCTTATTCATGGCTACCCTCAGATGCTAATCGCCTTTGGCGCGATGAAACTGGGTACACGGCTCCATAATGAGACAGGTTCGGAAATCTCTAATACATATTTTCTAGTCGGAAATTTACTAAGTATATTTCTTGCAATGATAAGTTCAATAACAATATCGAAAATCTGGCAATGTTAAATGCTTCTTAGTCAATAACTTTTCCATGTTCATCTGCCTTCGCTATCCTCGAGCTCCAGCCGCCTTCAGCTTCATATCGGCGCACCAGCTTAATGTACATGGCACACCCGCTCGCGCGGCTGACGCCGCGGACATCATCATATGCTCATAAAATTCATTACCGATACCCTCCTTTCATTCAGGCGGGGGCTGTGCCCGGCATTCTTGCGATGATCAAGCATGGGGACGCGGTCGATACCATCCCTTCTGCCCCATGAACCTTCCTGTATGTGTATAGCCATAGGGCGTACCATCGCGGAATGTCCGGCGTATTGTCACCCGTTGTAAATTTATCCGCAAACCCCGATAAAATGGTTGTCACGGAGGTCCATCCATGCAATGTAATCAGGGCCCTGCGTTTGACACTCCGCGCATTCCTGTTCAAGACGATCTGGATGCCGGTTGAGAGTGGCGCACGCACAAGGTGACGGACACAAGGGGAACGGACCGATGACGCCCGTTAGAGATAAATCAATGAACCTCTGGCGTATGATCGCCTACGGCTCCGGGGACATCTTCGGCGGAGGGACCGCCACCGCTGTGGCCGCGCTCTACACCCTTTTTCTCACCACCGTTGCCAGAGTAGAGCCGCTCACCGTGGGCATGATATTCCTGGTGGTCAAGGTGATGTCCGCGGTGACAAACCCCATCGTGGGTTACGTCAGCGACCACACCAGGTCGCGCTGGGGACGCCGCAGGGTGTATTTCCTTGTGGGATGCGTTCCCTTCTTCGCGCTCCCCTGGATCATGTCGCCCTTCGAGTCTCCCGCGGTGAAAGCGGTATGGTACGGCGGCACCTTCATCCTCTACAACATCTGCTGGTCCCTTGTGTCGATTCCCTACTTCAGCATCCTGGCGGACATGACCGCCGACTTCGGCGAGCGCTCAAGGGCCACGGGCATACGGATGGTATTCTCGAAAATCGGGACCCTCGTCGGCACCTGGCTTCCCCTCACCATCATCGGACTCTTCGCCGTCAGGGAGACCGGATACCTGGCCATGGGGCTCATCGTCGGCGCGGTTTTCGCCATCCCCTGGCTCACCTGCTTCCTCTTCACCTGGGAGCGCGAGGACATCGTGATCCCGAAGCCGGGCGGGCTCGGGAGGGAGATGGCGAACCTGTATCGCAACTTCGTTTCGACCCTCAGGAACTCGTCGTTCCGCAGGCACCTGGTAATGTACCTGGGCGCCTTGACCACCTTCGATGTGTTCATGGCGGTCTTCATCATGGCGGTGACGATTTCCCTGGGAAGACCGCTGGGTTTCGCCCGGGACGTGCTGGTAACCGTGCAGATTTGCCAGTTCGCCGGCCTGCCCATCGCCACCTGGCTCTGCATCAGGTTCAGCAACTCCATGGCCTTCATGGTCGCCGCCGCGTCCTTTGCCCTCTCCACGGTGGCGTTTTCCCTCATGCCGGCTGACGCGCCCTTCATGCATATGGCAGTCGCCGGATTTTTTGCCGGCTGCGGCATCGCCGGTACGGTGATGTCGTCGTGGAACAACCTCCCCTTCATCGCCGACGTCGACGAGATCATCACGATGAAGCGGCGCGAGGGAATCTACGCCGGATTCCAGTCATTTGTGCGGCAGCTCTCACAGGGGCTGGCCATGCTCCTCACCAACCTCACCCTGGCGGGGATCGGATTTGTGGCTGGTTCCGGCGAGCAGTCCGAAAACGCGCGGCGGGGGATACTGCATTTTCTCATGATCGCCCCGCCGGTACTGCTGTTCATCGGCGCGACCGGCGCCGCCCTGTACCGGGTGAATAAAGGTAACTACGACGTCCTCATGGCGGAAATACGCCGCCTCAGGGCCGGAGGCAGGAAGGAGGACGTCCCGCCTGAAACCAGGCGCGTCGTGGAATCACTCACCGGCATCCGTTACGAAAAACTCTGGCGGTCGGACCTCGTCAATTAGGAAGCTTGCGGAATGCAGATAACGAGAAACATACGAAGCGTGCGCAGGGAGAACGGCCTCTGGCGAATCTTAACCGACGGCCCGGAGATACGGCTTATGTTCCTGACCGATGACATAATCCGCGTTCGGGCGTCATTCGACGGAATCTTCGACGAGGAATCGTACGCCCTGGCGATGACCGCGTGGGAGGACAGGCTCGATCCCGTGCTGGGGGATATTCGAAAGAGGATCACTCCGATCGACCCTCCCGTGAGCGAAACCGACGAATATTATGAATTCGCCACGGGGACCCTCCGCCTCAGGATGTACCGGTCGGAGTACGGTATCGAGTTATTCAATGCGCAGGGCGAGACGGTCTACGGCGATCTCAGGGCCAGAGCCTTCAGGATTGACCGCCAGGGCCGTGTGTACCACTACAGCCGCATCGACGCGCGAGAGGACTGCTTTTACGGGTTCGGCGAGACCGCGGGCCCCCTGAACAAGGTCCGCGGAAGGGTGCGTCAGGCGCCGCGCGACGCCATAGGCTACGACGCCGCGCTTTCGTCGCCCCTGTACAAGCACATCCCCTTCTATATCAGGATGAACCGGAAGAGAAAGCATGCACTGGGACTGTTCTACCACAACACCTGGGAATCGGTCTTCGACATGGGCTGCGAGCGGAGCGGCTACTGGCCGGAATACTCGCATTTCCGCGCGGACGGCGGCGGCATCGACCTCTTTTTCATCAACGGCCCGAAGATGTCGGGCGTCGTTGAACGGTACACCGACCTCACCGGGAAGACCGCCTTCTGCCCCATGGAGGCGCTGGGCTACCTTGGCTCCACCATGTATTATACCGAGTTGCCGGAGAACTGCGATAAAGAGATACTGGGCTTCATCGACACTGCGAAGCGGGAGCGCATCCCGGTGGACAACTTCCACCTCTCCTCGGGCTACACCGAGGACGACCGCGGTGCGCGGTGCGTTTTCACCTGGAACCGGAAAAAATTCAGCGACCCGGCCGCCTTCTTCCTGAAGATGGCGGAGCGGGGCGTGTCGGTCTCTCCCAACGTGAAGCCCGGCATGTTGCCTGCGAACCCGCACTACGGCGCCTTCGATAGGAAAAGGGCCTTCGTGCGCACCGCCGACGGAAAGGCCTCGTACCTCGACCGGTGGTGGGGTGGGCCCGGGTCCTTCGTGGATTTCACCAATCCCGCGGCACGGGGGCTGTGGAAGGAACTCCTCAAAAAACGGATCATAGGAATGGGCACGGCCTCCGTGTGGAACGACAACTGCGAATACGACTCCCTGGACGACCGGGATGCCCGGTGCGACTTCGACGGACGGGGCGGCGTCATCGACAAACTGAAATCGGTTCAGCCGCTGATGATGGCGCACACGGCACAGGAGGCGGTCCACGAGGCGCGCCCCGGCGTGCGTCCCTTCATCATCTGCCGATCGGGATTTGCCGGCATCCAGAGATACGCCTCCACCTGGGCCGGTGACAATTTTACCTCGTGGGATACCCTCAGGCACAACATCGCAACCGTCCTCGGCATGGGGCTTTCCGGCGTAGCGATCAACGGCTGCGATATCGGCGGGTTCTGGGGGCCGGCGCCCGATGCCGAGCTTTTCGTGCGGTGGGTCCAGAACGGCATCTTCCAGCCGCGGTTCTCCATTCATTCCTGCAACACGGACAACACCGTCACCGAGCCGTGGATGTACTCAGGCTGCACGGCGCACGTCAGGAACGCCATACTCCTCAGGTATTCCCTGATGCCGTACCTCTACTCGCTCCTGTACGGGGCGCACGCGACAGGCGCGCCGGTAATGCGGCCCCTGGTGTACGAGTTTCAGGACGATCCCGCATGCCACGACGAGGGCGAGGTGTTCATGCTCGGACCGTACCTTCTCGTCGCCAACGTCGTTGAACCGGGCCAGGCCGTGCGTTCCGTCTACCTGCCCGGGGGATCGGACTGGTACTACTGGCACGACAGGAAAAGGTTCCCCGGCGGCACGACGGCGGAGGTGCCGGTGGACCTGGGAACCATCCCCCTCTTCATTCGTGACAATGCTGTCATCCCCATGACCGCCGGATTGACGGGAATCAACACCGGGACAATCGACAACCTGCACCTTCTCATCGCATCCGACCGCGACGCCCAGTTCACCCTCTTCGAGGACGACGGCAGATCCTACGGCTACAGGGAGGGGGCCTGCCTGAAAACGACGGTCCGCGTCCGCGCAGGTGATCGTTGCACAGTGTCCTTTTCCGGGGAGGGCACGTTCAGGACGAAGGTCGCGACCATGCTCCTGGAGATGATCCGGAGGGACAAGGGGCCGCTTCGGGTTACGGTCGGCGGCCGCCGGATCGGACAGTTCCTGCACAGGCGCTCCTGGGAAGCTGCCGATGAGGGATGGTATTACAGCAACACGACGGGATCCGCGCTGATTAAGTATGCAAACATGCCGCTCCCCTACACCGTGGAGGTGAACTTCGAGAGGTTCGACCTCATCGGGATGTGACGGGATCCCGGCACAATGGCGGTGGCGGATGTCCCCTGCGGCGAATGGTTAATGGGTGACCGGCATAGCGGGGAAGTACCCGCATGAGATCGCGGCCGATACAATCCATTCTGCACCATGAATTTCCCCTCTATGTTCGGAATTTTTGCAGATAGGTCAAGTGGGGGGAGTGCCCATATACTCAAATAATTTGAGCTAATGAAACGTCAGGATTCCGCTCTGTCAGGTCCGGATAGTGGTACAGGCTTGCGCCGTGCCTTTAATGGGAAGGATTGTCGGTATTGAGGGTGGCTCTGCCAATGCCTATTCATTGAGTGCTCTGGCCCTCATTTTCTCTTAGCCGGCTCTGTCCCCCTCTTTGTTTTTCACATTTCCCGATCCCCAATCGTTAATAATTCAAAGACCATTCAATGGGGGGAGCATATGCCACGAACATTGCGCACCATCGGACAGGGGCTTACCCATCATGTGTACAGCAGGTGCCACGGGGAGAGAGATCTCCTGCGGGGTAAATGCGGCAGGAAATTCGTCAACGAAGCGGTGAACCAGTGCCGGCTGAAGTACGAGTTCGAACTGGTGGAAGCCGAAATATTCTCCAATGGCATCCACCTGGTAATTAAAACGAACCGAGGCAAGGAGTCGATCTCCCGCATCATGCAGTACATCAAGGCCCGGATAGCGCAAAACTACAACCGGGCCACGGGCGGGACGGGGGCGTTCTGGAATGAGCGCTTCGCGTCATCCGTCATCGAGTAGTCGGACAATGCAATACCCTTCTGTCCCGTGAATTGTGCTATAGGTGAGTGCCCCAGGCGCGCCGTACCGTCACTTCAGCAGCGCTTCCTTCATGGCGTCGATGCCGATGCGGTTCACGAACTGGGCCATGCGCTCCCTGCTCTTACCGTTGTCCCGGTAATACCCGAAGACCTTCCGGACCAGGTCGACCGCCGCCTCTTTCGGGAGGTCCTGGGCGACGATATCGCCGATGCGGGGCCTCCGGGCGGAGCTGCCGCCGACGATGAGGGTCCACCCGGACTTCTTCGCGAAGAGACCGATGTCGCGCACGAAGCTCTCGCCGCAGCAGAGCGGACAGCCCGACACGCCGATCTTCATCTTCGCGGGGAGGTCGATGTCGGAGAAGAGGGACTCGAGCTCGGTGCCCAGCCCCAGGGAATCCTGCACGCCGAAGCGGCACACAGTGTCTCCCGGGCAGGCCTGGACGTAGTGCAGGCAGAGCTCCGTGGCCCGTCCCTGCTGAATGCCCAGGTCGCGCCACACATCCTCGATCTGCTCCTCCGTCATCCCCACCAGGGCGAGCCGCTGGCCGGAGGTTATCTTGATGACGGGGATGGAATGCTTCCGCGCCACCGCCGCGATCGTTTCCAGCTGTTCCGGGGTCAGGAGCCCCACCGGCGTCCTCGGCACGATGGCGTAGGTGCGCCCGTCCCGCTGCACTATGGCGCCCTTCTTGTCTTCAGGCATGTGAAACCTCCCTGTACAAATTTTTCGATCAAGTAGCTATTCCCCCCTCCGCCATGCCCCGTGCCGCCCCTGCCGTGAGGGTAAACAAGATTTCACGAATTGCCGCGATCCGAAATAATGGCCGCTGCAGCATGAAGGACATCACGGAGGAACGCGTCCTGAATGTGGGAACAATATACTGCCTGAGGGTCTCAATGTCAATTCAGTGGGTGAATCTATATCCACACACTGGTCACGGCGCCGGCGTCTCCGTGGCCAGTGGCATCCCGGATTTCAGGAGCCCCGGCGGGCTCTGGGGGAGGTGCAATCCCTCGGTGTACGCCAGCATCAACCGTTTCAGGGAGGACCCGGAGCGTGTCTGGACGATGCTTTTCGAGATGATCGCCGCGGTGGACGCCGCCGAGTCAAAACCCCCCACCTGGCCATGGCCGCGCTGGAGCGGCGGGGCCTGCTGCGATGCTGCATCACCCAGAAAGTAGACTGGTTCCACGGAAGGTTCGGGAGCAGGAACGTCATCGAGTTACGCGGCAACCTGGAGCGCCTGGAATGCCTGACCTGCGGAAGCGGCTACGGGCGGTGAGAGTACGCCTTCACGGCGGGAGAGCCGCCCCGGTGCTTTGTCTGCGGATCAATTCTAAAGCCATCGGACGTGCCCTCCTGGAGGGGAGGATGTTCGCCAGCTCCGCCGACGCGATCCTGGTAATCGGCACCGGCGCCGCGGTCTTCCCTGCGGCGGAGATACCCCAGATCGCAAAGAACGGCCATGCGAAGATGATCGAGGTGAACACCGCCTCCACGGGCCTCACCAACTACATCACCAACGTCTTCGTGCAGCGCGACGCAACCATGGCGCTCCCGGCGATCCTGGAAGCGGTGAGGGAGAATGGATGGCGGACTGCTTACCGGATATGGATTTACTCTCTCATTAATTTTGATATATGATCAACGGCTCGATCTCTATAAACAGCACTTACAATATAATCATGCGATATTCTCATCGAAATCGGGAAAGCCAGCCGGTTTTTCCCCGATTTCGAGCGCGTGCAGAATTCAATACGAAGAGTGTGACCGGCACTCAGGCGATGTTCCTGCCGATGGGCTTGACTGATACAATCCATTTTGCCGTCTGGCCGCAATGATTTTTCTTGAGTTGTAACGCATTAATGGATTGACAAATGAATTTAGTTCATTTAAATATGTAATATAAATGAACATAGTTCAGTTATTTGATTTGGCCAAATATGGAAAATTCATACAGGACAAACCTTCGCATATTCCGGGTATGGGATCGATACCCCGAAAGGGGCCTGTGCAGGGTTGACTTGGTGTATTTTGCCGTGTTGTCGTACTATCAGTGAGAAGCATGCATTTCATAATATGCAAATCCTTGATTAGAGTGAAGCACGAATACGGGGCGAGAATACCGCATATGACTCGCCGAATCGATGAGACAATCGGAATGAGAATTCAGCTCGCGTTGCGAAGCGGCATCAATGATGCATGAAAATGGGAGGAATTGGACAATGCGGAATATTGATGGAATGACGTCACGGGAACGCGTGCATGCCACTGTGAAAGGGCTGCCTGTCGATAGGATCCCGGTGTGGTATTATCTCAATCCCCATGCGGCATGCAAACTCATAGCCACGGATTATCCAACGAAAAACCGTGTACAGGGGTTTATCGCCAAAAAACTTTGGAAATATTTCTTGAACAAGCCATTCTTTCTTTCTGACGACAAGCACCGTGGATATCCCTTGCTCATGACGTTTTTCGCCAACGCTGATTATGCAGTTGAGATGGGGTCGGATATCGCCCTTGTTTCGTCCTACACAAAGAATTACTTTTATCGTAATCCCCGATACGTTGATGGCAGGTTGTATTGCAACGATATCTTTGGGGGCGTCCGTACGTTGGGTAACGGCATTTACCTTGATGTGTATGAATACCCGATCAAGAGCATCGATGACGCTACACGGTACGTTTTTCCCGATCCGGATAAAGATCACGACTATTCGATCATTTCAAAATTTCGGAAACAGTATCCCGACGTATGCATTATGTCAGACGCCAATGGGGCCCAGGATGCCATGGCGAACTGGTTCTGGGGCATGACCTTTTTCTTGACGTCACTCATCGAATATCCGGAAGTCGTGAAGGATTTTCAGAATCGCTGGATTGATTATCAGATCGGCATAATTCGCCGAAGTATTGCGGCCGGGGCCGACATGATTCTCATCTACGATGATTACGGGTATACGAACAGAACTTTTCTTTCCAATGAAATGTGGAAGGAATTTTCATATCCCCATTTGAAACGCATCATTGACGTAATCCACGAACTGGGGGCTGTTGCCATGCTCCATTCATGCGGCTATCAGATGACCCTTCTCGATTATTATGCTGAAGCGGGACTTGATGTGCTCCAGGGGTTGCAGCCGCTGGCGGGAAATGATTTTCAGGACGCCTATGCTCGATACAGCGATAGGTTTTCCTTTACAACCGGTATCGACACGCAGGGGGGAGAATTTTTAAATGCAACGGAACTGCGCGAGGAGATTCTTCGCAGTTGTGCGATTTCGGGAAAAAGGGGGAAGCACATACTCGGGATGACTCACATGCTGCAGTATACGATGCCCGATGAAAACATGCGGGCCATTTTTAATACGGTGAGGGAGTTACAGCATGGCATGATCGTGGGCGATGAGGCAGGGGGAATACGCGCAAACCAGACGGTATGAGTGTTCGAAACGAACGGTTCGGAGATACTACGATAGATGTTTTGAGATGCATCGCACGGATTACAGGTGCTGTTCATGCTTCGAACGCATAAGCCGACGTTACGTTGATGACAATTGTAAAATTATGCCACCTCCCGTAACAACGCAAGGATAATCGTAATGTTCATGGGAATGCTGGCGATTCAATAACCGGCCTTTATCGCTCCGCAGGCACCTTCAGGTTCCCGAGCCTGGTCTCGCAGTCCTTGCTCATCATACTGTACATCCTCATGAACACGTGGATGACCTTCCAGAGGAAGACCATCGGGCCGCGCATGGCCCAGATGACCCGGGGGGCGGCCCCTTCCGGCTCGAAGAGGACTCGGTGACGTTGCGTACCCCGGCTCGAAGAAATCCAGGTTGATCGAGTGTCCTCGAGGGGGACACCCCGGTGATCTCCATGCACCCCGATCCTATGCTGCCGTTTCCGTTCCATTCATAGACCGCGTCGGGCGGGCACCTGTCAAGGACCGGTTCCGACCATCCGCCGGCGCCGTCAGGGCTATGCCGCCGGCCCCCTTGATGTCGGATCCGTCGTATCCCCCCATGGTCTCCCTGAAGGTCTTCGTCATTTGTATTAAGTCGGGGATCACCTCGTCGACGCCGTCCGGCCAGGCATAGATTTTGCCCCCGCTGAAGATCGCCATGGTTCCTCAGTCCAGATCGGTATGGGCGAAGAGGGGCATCTGCTGGTTCGTCAGCTCGGGAAAGTGGCACCTGTAAAATCTTTTCCCGAGACCATGGGTGAAATTCAGCACGACGAGGTTCTTTAATGATCCCTTCGGCAGCCGCTGTTCGATGTACTGGCACGAGTCGATCCACAGGTTGCCGGTGTTGTAGCCTTTCCGATAATAGTGATCAGGCCCGCTGTAGCTTCGTACGTATGTGTGAACAAACAACACGGGATTAGTGGATTGATGGGAAAAAGGCCCAGGATGGGCACCTTTATCTTCAAGTTTCCCGTACAGGAAGCGCGGTGGTGCCGGTGCCGGGAGCCTTCGGGCCCCACACCTCCAGCCATCGCTTCCCGCTCTTCTGCTCTATCCATCCCTGCTGCTGGAACAGTGTTTGTGGCTTTATCCGGATTCCCCTGGGATTGCAATTGATAGCGCGGAGTATTCATTAAAAAAAACCCTCATGGACTTGACGATCCCGGGGCGTTGTTGTATATTATAGTCAGTACTGACTATATAGCGGTGGCCCTCTCCTGGAGACAGGGTCAATTTTTTGCACATATAATCAGTATTGAATAATCATGACTAACTATAATAGGAGCTCAACATGAAAAGAGAACGGATACCGGAGACGAACGTAGGGATCCAGGGGGAGTGCACTGTCGCCATGTTCGATGCCTTTCAGAGGAGTATGCGGGACAGGGGCCTGCTGGAGACGGGGCGTATGATACGGGCGGGAGTGACAAAGGGTCATGCCCTTGAAGTGGGCCCCGGGCCGGGCTACCTGGGGCTGGAGTGGCTCAGGAATACGGAAGAGACCCGACTCACGGCTGTGGATATCAGCCCTGACATGATCAGGGTCGCGGAACGGAACGCCCGGGAATACGGTTTTTCAGACGGCCGGGTCACGTACGTGCTGAGCAATGCCGATGTCCTCCCCTTTGAAGACGACAGCTTCGATGCGGTCTTCTCCAACGGATCGCTCCACGAGTGGGAGAACAGCCTGGGGGTGCTGAACGAGGTGGCACGGGTGCTCAAACCGTCCGGGGTAGTTTTTATCAGCGACCTCAGGAGGGATATACACCCGCTGATCAGATTCGTCATGCACGTCACGGCACGGCCGAAGGAGATACGGTCCGGTCTTGAAACGTCAATTAATGCGGCCTATACGGAAAATGAATTGAAAGCTATGCTGGCCCGTACTACCCTTGACTGCTGGAAGGTAACGTGCAATCCCTTCGGCGTCGAGATCGTCGGAGGGAACAATATACAGTAGTCCCCTGATGAAGGTACCGGTATATATCCTCGGCTTTTTAAAGCGATACGGGCCGCTTCACGGATACAGGCTGAAGCGGCTCGTTGCCGATATGGTCTCCGATTTCACGCAGATCAAGCTCCCCACCATCTACTATCACCTGGAGAAGATGGAGGAGAAGGGTCTGGTCACCGCGGAGCGAAAGCAGGAGGGGAGAAGGCCGGAGCGGTCAGTCTACTCCATCACGAAAAAGGGCGAAAGAGAATTCCTCGCATTGCTTCGTGATACCCTTGCCGTGCGGTACCGGCCTGAGTTTCAGATCGATGCGCCGCTGTTCTTTTTCGATTCCATGGACCCGGCCGATATTGTGGCATCCCTTCGGGAACAGGAGAAACACTGCAGCGATGTCCTGGATCACCTGGAAGCGCACCGGGAGGAGGTGATGCAGCACATCCCCCCGGAAGCGCGCAGAATCGCCGGCCTCATGTTCCAGCATCATTCCCTCCATTACCGGGCGGAGCTGGAATGGCTGCAGGACTCGTTGAGGGAGCTCGATCGATAGCGTGGCGATCGCCCGCCCCACCTCACACCTCGATACAGCGCTTCCCGGTCTTCTTCTCGATCCATCCAAGGAACTGCTGGAATCCCGCCGGCGGCCTGATCCACACGCCGAAGAGACGGTGGCAGATGAACTCCAGGATGAGCCCCTCCTTCTGCTCCGTGTCCATGTAGGCGAACTCGATGCGCAGGGGCCCGACACGGAGCCTGCCGCGGACGTAGACCGGGTACCCGGCATCGGCGAGTTTCTTCGCCCAGGAGTCCACATCGCGTACCAGGAAGCCCAGGTGCTGGATCACCGGCCTCCCCTGGGGGTCCAGGCTGCGCCGGTAGAAATCCGAGCCGCGCCCCGGCTCCAGGAGCTCGATCTCGATCCCGCGATGGTATCCGAAGCCGAGCCTGCTGGTGATGGCCCCGTCGGCGCCGCGCTCGCGCCACATCCTTGCCGAGCCGCCCATGAGGAGGAAGGGCCTCATCCCCCGCGCCTCCAGCTCGGCCGCGGCGGCCACGACATCGGGCACCACCACGCCCAGCTGGTACACCGGCATATCCATGCCGAGCCGCTCTCTCGCCGCCCCTGCGATTTCCTGAACACGGTCTTTGAAATTACCGTCGGAGAGCATGTCGAACAGCAGCATCACACCACCCCCGTTGCAATCATGCGGGGAGTATACACTGGTGACGGCGATCCGTCAAGCATACATTCTGCCGAAAGGGTTCATTCAGCGAGACGAGCAGATGCAGGCTATGTGTCCCCGTATCCGTCGATTAACCCGGGAGGCGGGCGTTATGGCGAAAGGAATAGAGAATGAGCCGTATGTCCCTCCTGTGCCCGGTCATGTCGGCCGTAGGCCTTCACCGGCAGCAGCCGCGGACCGCGCCCCCCACCGCCTCCGCCGCCTTTGTCGCGGGAAATTCCGTCCTGATGGCTGATGCACGGTTTTTCATGTCGCGGACCGTTACGGTGATCGTGGAGGCCCCGCCGGCGATCGCACGCGCGATGGCGGCAACCCCCCCCGTTTCGCTGTTCATGGCGTGCATGGAAAAGGTGAAGGCGCTGTCGTTGCCGTAGGACCCGGCAGCCGCGCCCTTCTCCATGACCGTACCCCCGGGCCCGGAGACCTCCACCTCCATGAGCTCCTGCGACGAGGCCGGTGCGCCGGGGCCCTCGAAATCGTCGAAGCCGAAGAAGGGGATCAAGTCCGATCTCAGGACGGTGTACTCCAGGCTCACGGTCCCCTGGGGACCGGTGCGGCAGATGAGCCTCAGGACAGTGTCCACCGGCTGTCCCTTCGCGGAGCCGGGAGCGGAGACCCCGGCGATACGAAGGCCGTACTTCTCGATGGAGAGCTGCCACTCCCCGCTGGCACTGGATACCGCCACGACGGAGAGCGCCATGACCGCCAGGCATATGACTTTCCTTGTCCCGGATACTCTCTCCATGATCTCTTCACCGTCCTACTCATTGAGCTGTGTCCCCTAATCATGGGGTGCACCGCGTTCTGTCAAATATTTATTGCCCCACCGGTATGTTTCGCGGTCACGACAGCGGTGGATCCGGTTGTCCCGTGGCGGGGATTCCTCAGCGGCGGTGCAATAATCCCTTGCCGGCCCGGCGCACCGTGCGCATATTTGGATTGATTTTTTTAAATGCATCTGATGATTCTCATTCATCCCCATATCCCATCGGGCACTGCTCCCGGGGCGGGGCTTCGGCCGGTGCGCAGCCGTTTCCGCCGGGGCCGATATCGCGGGGGAGCCGGACGCGGGATGACGGGGGACAACTGACAGGAGCCGGATGGTCATGGAATACGGAGCGATCAACTTTGAACTGAAGCAGCTGCGGTCATACCTGGCCGTCCTGGAAGAGAAGAGCTTCACCATGGCATCGCGCCGCCTCCGCCTGGGGCAGGCCACCATCAGCACCCACATCTCCCAGCTGGAATCCGCCCTCGGCACGGTCCTGATCGAGCGATCCAGCAAGGGCTTCTCGGTGACGCCCCAGGGAGAGCTCTTCAGGGAGTACTGCGAATCCCTCTTCGCCGGTCTCGAGCGGCTGGGGAGGGAGATGCAGGCGGAGGGGGGGCCGTCGACCCTTTCCATCGCGGCAAGCACCGTACCCTCCCAGTACATCATCCCCGGGATCCTTCCGACGATCTTCGGCATGTTCCCCGGGGTGAAACTGCACGTTGAGGTGGCCGACAGCAGGGAGGTGGTAGAGATGGTGAAGGCCGGCGGCGCCGACATGGGCATCTCCGGCAGGAGGGTGATGCACGCCTCCCTGGTGTATCACCGCATATGCGGCGATTCCATCGTCCTCATATCCTCGGGGAAGGGACCGGCTGCCTTGGTCCCGTCGGAGATTCCGGGCCTCCCCCTGGTGGGGCGGGAGCGCGGCTCCGGCACGCGCGGCTCTTGCGAGAGGGCGCTCATGTCAAAGAGGGTGCGCCCCTCTGATCTCCGGTACGTCATGGAGTGCACCACCACCGAGTGCGTCAAGCAGGCGGTCATGGCGGGGGTGGGGGCCGCCTTCGTGTCGAGTCTCTCGGTCCGTGACGAGCTGGCACGGGGTCTCCTGAGAATCGTACCGGTGAAGGGACTGTCTATTCAGCGCGATTTCTTCGCCCTCTGGATGAAGTCGCACCGCCGAAGGGACGCCGTGCGGCGCCTGGCGTCCGCGCTGACCGCGCTCCTGGCCGGAAAATGAATCGTCCGCCGTCTATGATCCGCCCGCCATCTCCCGAAGGGCCTCGAGGGCCGCGTCGATTTCCCCCTCGGTGTTGTAGACGCCGAAGCTGAAGCGCACCGTCCCCACCGGGAAGGTGCCGATGGTCCGGTGGGCCAGCGGCGCGCAGTGGAGTCCCGCGCGGCACCGGACGCCGCGGTCGTCGAGCGCGCCGCCGATGGCCGCGGGAGAGAGGCCATCGATGGTAAAGGAGCATACGCCGGTGGCGGATGCAGCGCTCCCGTGGATCCTGAATCCCCGTATCATCTCCCCGGCCCGTTCGGTGAAATACCGCGCCATGGAGGTCTTGCGCGCGCCGATCCCTGCAACGCCGCCGGGGTACTCCCCGATCCAGCGGATCCCGGCGGCGAGCCCCGCGATCCCGGCGACGTTGAGGGTCCCCGACTCGAAGCGGTCGGGGAGGAAGTCGGGCTGTTCGATGCTGTCGGAGCGGCTGCCGGTGCCGCCGTAGCGCAGGGGGGTGATGCGCCGGTAATCGAAGTCGTCGGCGATGGCCAGTCCCCCCGTGCCGGTGGGACCGTAGAGACCCTTGTGGCCGGCGAAGGCGAGCAGGTCGATGCCGCACCGCTTCATGTCAACGGGGGCGATGCCGGCGGACTGGGCGGCGTCGACGATGAGGGGCACGCCGCGCCTCCGGCAGATAGGGCCGATCTCTTCGATGGGCTGAAGGGCGCCGGTCACGTTCGAGGCGTGGTTCACCGCCACGAGGCACGTCGTATCCACAATGGCCTTCTCTATGTCCGAGGGGTCGAGGACCGCGCCGGGGGTGCCGACGACGGTGAGGGAGAGGATGCCCCTCTTCTGGAGCTCCCGCAGGGGACGGATCACGCTGTTGTGCTCCATCGAGGTGGTCACCGCGTGTCCCCCGGGGCGGGCAAGGCCCTGGATCGCCAGGTTGAGGGCGTCGGTGGCGTTCAGGCAGAAGACGACGCGCATGGGATTGTCGAGGCCGAAAAGCCCGGCGCAGGCCTCCCTGGCCTCCAGCACGATCTTTCCTGCGCCGACGGATTTCGAGTGACCGGACCTTCCCGGGTTGGCCCCGATGTAGGTCATGTAGCCGGCCATCGCCTCGATCACCTCGGGGGGCTTGGGGAACGAGGTTGCCGCGTTGTCGAAATAGATGTCGTCCGCGGGCGGCCCGCTTTCTCGCGTCATGGGCTGTTCCTCCGGGGCGCCGAATTGTGGACGGGGCGCCCCGCATGAGGATGGTGGCGCGGGAGGGGGCTGTCAACTATTATATTTTTAGATATATTGTATTGATAAATATAATAATTGACGATCCCCTGAATCGGGTGAGAATGGTATCCCCACAGCGGAGGAGGAGATGCATGGAAACAACAGTGGACGCCCGGGGACTCGCGTGCCCGCAGCCGGTGATCAACGCAAAGAAGGCCCTTGAGAAATCGGAGACAGTCGTCGTCATCGTGGACAACAGGGCGGCGGTGGAAAACGTGACCCGCATGGCGGAGGCCGCGGGCTGCGACGTGCAGCGGGAGGTGAAGGGTGACGGTACCTATATCACCATGCGGAAGGGGACCGCGACGGATGAATCGCTGCATGCCGCTCCGGTCTCCTGCACGATGGAGCCCGCGGCAGGTCCCACCGTGGCTGTCTTTTCCGGAAGCACCATGGGGAGGGGCGATGACGGGCTCGGCGCCGTGCTCGTCAGGAGCCTGCTCCATACCATCGCCGAGGCGGAGCCGTTCCCCGATGTCATGGTGTTCTTCAACAGCGGCGTGAAGCTGGCGGTGAAGGGCTCCGAGGTGCTGGATGACCTGAAATCGCTGGAATCCAGAGGGGTGAGGATCCTCGTATGCGGCACCTGCCTGAACTATCTCAATCTCGAGGATTCGCTCGGGGCGGGACACATCTCCAACATGTACGAGATCAAGGAGACGCTCTTCGCCGCCGGAAGGCTCGTCCAGATATGACCGGAGGCCGCCCGGCCACCGCGCCGCAAAAGCGGGGGGCCCTCGTGGGAGGGCGGCCCGTCAGGCCTTTATCCGGATGTCCCCCAGCCTCTTGATCAGTCGGTCGTCCTCGATCCTGTTGAGGAGGGGGATGAGGTACTTGCGCGAGAGCCCGGTGGCGTCCCTTGCCTGCTGGATCGTGATCCTGTCGGCTGAATCGAAGAGCGCCATTATCCTGTCCCTGAGACCCAGGTACACTGAGGAGTGGTACACGATGTTCCCGTCAAGGCTCACCGCAAGGCGGGACCTGAGGAGGCCCTTTACCAGCTCCCTGTCGCCGCTGGCGGTGACGCCGCTCAGCTCGATCCCCTCGCTCCCCCTGTCGTGAATCCGCTGCAGCATATCCTTCATCTGCGGGCTGAGGGACGCGGGCGTGACGGCCTCGCTGGAAAAGTACCTGCCGTCGATTTCCATGATGCCGGATTCCCCCAGCACATGGGAAATGAGGATCTCCACCACCGGAAGGTCCACGCCGGAGGTGTCCGAGAGCTCTTTCTGGTTCAGGCCGGCATGCTGCCTCACGGCATCCGACAGCCTCCGGATGGAATCCTGGAGGTATTCCGACTCGATGACCACCGTGCCCCGTACGACCGCGGCGCCGTCGCGTGCCAGGTCCTGGACAATCCGCCCCGTCCCCTCGCCGTCATCGCTGAACATCGACTGCAGCGCCTGCATCTCCAGCCACCGCCGCATCTTCAGAATGAAATGGATCAGCTTACGCCGCGAGAGCCCCCCAAGGGTTTCCCGGCAGGAGAGCGCCTGTTTTTTATCGGAGGGGGCGAACACCGGAAGCACCACGGTTCCCCCGGCGATGATCCTGTGACCCCCGGGGTTCGTGACGATGAAGGACTCGCCGGAATAAAAAAACCAGGGTCTGAGGCACTGCATGCGCGCCAGGGGCCTGCCCGGGCCCTCGCCGTGGCCGTTCAGGAGGATCACCTTCGCGTCCAGCGAGGCCGTGCCTGCGAGCATGGTGACCATGGCGTTGTGCTTTATCACCCCCTCTTTCAGTGGCGTCAGTTGCGCCAGGAGGCTGCGGGTTTCCGTGAAGAAGTTGTTCTTGATGATTATGAACCCTCGCTCGATTTCCGATGACGAGATGCCGGCGAGATTCAGTGCGGTCCTCTGTGAGGGGGTGCCCTCCGTCTGCCTGCTCCTGTGGCTCTCTATCCGCTTTATTCTCGCCTCCTTCCGCAGCGGGAGCATCATCACGGTGTCGTTTTCGTTGAACACCCCGTTCTTGAGCGTGCCGGTGATGACGGTGCCATATCCCTTTGAGGCAAAGACCCGGTCGACGTACAGGTAGGGCTTCTCCGTGTTGGCACTTTTCCGCAGCGCCCGGAGGTTCTTCACGATGATGTCTCTCAGCAGCTCGATCCCCTCGCCGGTCCTGGAGGAGACGGGGACGATGTCATAATCCCTGTAGGGGGAGTCCCTGAACCTCTCCCGTATCTCCTCCTCCACGAGCCCGATCATCCCGGGCTCCGCGAGGTCCGTCTTGTTGATGACCGGGATCACCCTCTCGATACCCAGGAGCTTCAGGACGTTGAAATGCTCCTCCGTTTGAGCCATCCATCCGTCGTCGACGGCGATAACCAGGAGCGCCAGGTCTATGCCCCAGGCGCCGGCCACCATGTTCTTGATGAAGCGTTCGTGGCCCGGGACATCCACGATGCTGACCGTCTCGAATCCCGGCAGCGCGACGTGCGCGAAGCCGATGTCGATGGTCATCCCCTTCTGCTTCTCCTCCGGCAGACGGTCGCAGTCTATTCCGGAGAGCTGCTGTATCAGCAGTGTCTTCCCGTGGTCGATATGGCCCGCTGTTCCAATGACATACATGATCGATTCTCCTGCGCGGCGGGGTGATCACCGCGTGGACGGCTCCATCCCCGGAGGAGTGTCCGGCACTACACCCCGCCCCGTACTGCCCGGAGGGGGGAGGATCCCCCGGGCCCGCCGGTGATTTCAGAGCCCTGCCGTACGATCCCGTCTCGGGACAGTACACCCGCCGGCGCGGGGTTCATGCGGAAGGGGCAGGAGTCGAACCTGCCGCTGCGATAGATCACAGCCAACGGTTTTGAAGACCGCGAAGACCACCGGATCTCATCCTCTTCCATGGCACGTCGATGCACTATTCTAGGCAGGATATACCGATTGTGTCAATTAAAATGCGTGAATCGGGAACGATTGCCGCAACCCCGCTGCAGGGCTACGGAATCGTGGGGGCTCCCCCATCGGGAACGGCGGCGGGGGTACGGCGGGAAAACGGGCAATTAAGAAAATTTATTATTTACAGATTCATGCCGCACCGGTATTCAATGGGTCCGCGCTCTTCCGGGACACCGTGACCGGTTATCCGCGGTTCGGGCCTGTGAAGCCGGAGGGGGATGAGCAGTTGGGTGAATCGAGGAAACGAATCGACCGCAGCGGGCGGGTACGACTGCGCGCCCGGGGGGTGCTGGCCCTCCTGGCGCTCGCCGCGGCGATGGGATGCGTCAGCGTGCGGTATCCCCATGCCTCCACAGTCCAGGCGGAGGGCGATCCCTGGGGCGACTGTTCGGGGCACTACCGCGAAGAGATAGAGGATCTCACGAAGACGCTCCTCTCGATGGGGGGCTCCGCCGACGAGCGGGAGGCGGGCATCATCGCCCGTGTGGCGGTGTGCCACTCAATGGAGCTGGCGAACCGGTACGAGCTGACATGGCCGCCGCTGCTGCACAATATGATGGTAAACGCCGGCATGCGCCAGCGGGGCCTCTGCTTTCACTTCACCAACGATCTCATCATGAGGCTCCACTCCCTGCGGATGCGCTGCTTCGAATTCTACAGGGCCGTGGCCTACAAAAAGCAGCGAGGGGAGCACAACTGTGTGGTGGTCACCACGGTGGGCGGCGGCTTCGACGACGGCCTGGTCCTGGATGCCTGGAGAAAATCGGGGAAGGTCTACGCGGTGCCGGTGCGGGACGACAGCTACCCGTGGCAGCCGCGATTCCCTATGCGGTGAGCGACAGCCCCTTCAACTCCTGGGCCGTGACCGCCAGGTCCTTGGAGGTCGAGGAGAGGTCGTTGGCCCCCATGGCGATTTCCTGGGTCATGGCGTTGATGGCGCCGATGCTCTTGGATATCTCGTCGAGGGCGTTCCGCTGCTCGCTGGTGGCGGTCAGGATGTTGCTCGCCTCACCGTAAACGCGTTCCAGCTTCTCCCGGGCGGTGATGTTCAGGGCGAGGTCCTGGGATGTCAGCTCCATCACCAGGTCGATCCGCTTGCTGAACTCGGCGATGTTCTCGATCATGCTGTTCAGCGAGCTGATGAAGACCTCCAGACGTCCGGAGACGTTCCGTATCTCGTTGTTGCTCAGGGTGAAGGAGTCGTTGATGGACTTCACGTTCGCCGAGGTGTTGTCCGCCAGCTTGCCGATCTCGTCGGCCACCACCGCGAACCCCCGGCCGAATTCGCCCGCCCTGGCCGCCTCGATTGCCGCGTTCAGGGAGAGAAGGTTGATCTGGTCCGATATGTCCTCGATGACGTTGACGGTGTCCTGCACGTCCTTGAACTTGTCGCCGGCCGTGGACATCACCTGCAGCACGTTCTGGATCTCCGCCTTGGATTTCTCCACCGTCTCGTTCAGCCTGTCGCGGATGGCGATGGCGTCCTTCATCTTCTCGCCTGCCCGGGATACGATGCCGTGGAGCGTCTCCATGTCGGCCTTCACCTCCTCCGAGAGCTTCGCCTGCCTGTCCGCCATGCCGTAGATGCCCTCGCCGCTGGCGTTGACCTCCTCCACCGTGGAGGTGATCTGTTCGATGGACGCCGCCTGCGACTGCGCGTTCGTGGAGAAGGAGACGGTCGTTCTGGCCATCACTTCTGTGGATTCGGCCAGCTGACCGGCGATGGCGCCTGTCTGCTCCAGTATCGTCCGTATGCTCTCCCTGCCGCGGTCGCTCTCCGCCAGGGTGTCCTTGAGCGACCGGTCCGCCTTCTCGTAATTGCTGAGGATCGTGTAGCATACGATGCCCATGCCGATAAGGGCCGCCAGGCCGTCCACCAGCAGGTCCTTCGATTCGACGGGGGTCATGATGTCGATGCTCACCAGGTGCAGATAGAAGAACACATGCACCGTGATGTTGATAACGGTGTAGATGATGATCGCCCGGCGGGTGGTAATCAGCGTCACGATGGCGATGAGGGGGAAGAGGTACATGATGGTATCGGTCCCCCCCACGGCATTCCCGCGGTAGCTTGTCTTGAACATGATGAGCCATGCGATGGCCACCATGGGGAGGAGCATCAGGTGTGCCGCGGCGGTGTTCCAGCCCCTGCGGAGGAGCGCCAGTGTGCCTGCCAGTATAATCTCGATGGCGATGATTCCGGCCACTGATACGTCGGTGACCGGCTTGCCGTGCAGTATCACCAGGGTCATTGCAACGGCGAAGAGGAGGACCGCTACCGAGGCGCATATGAGAAGGATGGCCTGGGCCCTCTGAATGTCCCGCAGGTCTCTCCTCTGGTACTTCCCCAAAAAGAACAGGCGCAGTCGTTCCATAGATACTCTCCGTGTCGGTCGTTTCGGGTGCTGCCGGTGACGGCCATTTATATACACAATTCCGCCCCTTGTGTCAACGATAATAATTACCGCAGCGTTTTCCGCAATGGGGGGGAATCTTTTCTCACTTGACATTATTCCAGGGATGGAATGACAATCGTTAAGGGCCAGGGCCCAATACACGGAGAGGATATCCCCATGTACATCGGTCTTGATGTGGGCGGCACGCACACCGACGCGGTACTCCTCGACAGGGGAGGGGTCGTGTCAACCTGTAAAACCGACACGGAGCATTCAAACCTCCTCGGCTCGATAGACCGGGCACTCCGCGAGGTCACCAGGGGCATCGATCTCGGCAGCATCGTCAGCGTGAATTTGAGCACCACGCTCTCCACCAATGCCATTGTGGAGGGGAACGTGGAGCCGGTGGGACTTCTCGTATCCTCGGGCCCCGGCATCGACCCGGAGAATTTCCGGGCGGGCAGGCACTTCTATCTCCTGGAGGGTTCCATCGACCATCGGGGGAGCGTGGTGCGCGATATCGATGAAAAGGCCCTGGCCGCCGCCGCGGAGGGGTGCCGCAAGAAGGGGGTGAAGGTCTTCGCAGCGGTAACGAAATTCTCCACCAGGAACCCGGACCAGGAGCTGTCGATGGCCGGGGCGGTATCCGGATTTTCCGATTTCACCACCCTGGGGCACCGCCTCTCCGGGCAGCTCAGCTTTCCCCGCCGGGTGGCCAGCGCCTACTTCAACTCCGCGGTCTGGAGGACCTTCAGCGATTTCGCCGGGGCCGTGCAGAAGAGCGTGGCGGCCATGGGCATCGGCGCCCCCCTGAACATCCTGAAGGCGGACGGGGGGACCATGCCCCTCTCGCGGGCAGCCGATTACCCGGTGGAATCGATACTCTCGGGACCAGCGGCGAGCATCATGGGAATCGTCTCCCTCTGCCACGTCACCGAGGATTCCATCATCCTCGACATCGGCGGCACCACCACCGACATCGCCATCTTCGCCTCCGGTGCGCCGCTGATCGAGCGCGAGGGGATCACCATGGGGGGATTCCCCACGCTGGTACGCTCCCTGAAGACCAGGTCCATCGGCATCGGCGGCGATTCCGTCGTCGCGGTGAAGAAGGGGAAGGTGAGCGTGGGGCCGGAGCGCAGGGGGCCGTCGATGGCGGACGGCGGCAAGCAGCCGACGCTCATCGACGCCCTGAACGTGCGGGGGATCATCTCCTACGGGAACGGCGCCAGGTCGGTTCAGGGCATGACGGCTCTCGCCTCGAAGCACGATATGACGCCCGAGGAACTCTCCTCCACCGCCATAGAGTGCGCGCTGAACGCCATCAAGAACACGGTCGAGGAGATGATCTACGAGATAAACGAGAAGCCGGTCTACACCATCCACGAGCTCCTGGAGGGGAAGAGGATCGTCCCGGAGAAGCTCTACGTGATGGGGGGGCCGGCCGCGGCCTTCGTGGAGCTGCTCTCGGACCGCTTCAAGATTGAGGTGACGGTGCCGAAGAATTTCGAGGTGGCAAACGCCATCGGGGCGGGGCTGGCCAGGAATACCATGGAGGCGGAGCTCTTCGCCGACACGAGCCGCGGCGTGCTCTCCGTGCCGAACATCCAGGTGAGCGAGCGCATCGACGCGAGGTACACGGTGGAGCGGGCGGAGGCGGATGCGGTGCGGTACCTGGCGGCGTACATGAAGACGATCGGCGCCGCGGTGGACGAGGGGGGGATCGACGTGGTGGAATCGTCGGCGTTCAATATGGTGCAGGGATGGCACACCGCCGGCAGGGACATCAGGGTGAAATGCCAGATTCGGCCCGGCGTCATCATGGATCTGTACTGAGGATGTTATGATACAGGCAAAGAACAAAATGGGCCTCATCTTCTTCCCGGCCTACGACTGGGCCATCGAAGACACGCACCCGGAGCGGGAGGAGCGGCTCCTCTATACGCAGGACCAGCTGCGTGAGGAGGGGGTCTTCGACATCGAGGGGGTGCTGGAGTTCAAACCGGACGTTGCTACGGAGCTGGACGTGATGCGCACCCATTTCTGCTTTCCCGACGTGGCCTCGGTCACCACGGAATCGCACATGATCTCCGCGGGCGGCGCGATCAGGGCGGCACGGCTGGTGCTGGACGGGGAGGTGAAGAAGTCCTTCGCGCTGGTGCGCCCTCCGGGTCACCACGCCATGAAGGCGGTCCACGGCAACAGGGGATTCTGCAACATCAACAACGAAGCCATCATGATAGAGTACATGCGGGACAATTACGGGATCAAGCGGGTCGCCATCGTGGACACCGACTGTCATCACGGCGACGGCACCCAGGACATCTACTGGAACGATCCGAATGTCCTCTTTATCTCCATACACCAGGACGGCAGGACACTGTACCCCGGCAGCGGTCACACCACCGAGGCGGGGGGGCCCAACGCCCGGGGGCGCACCATCAACATCCCGCTCCCACCCGGCACCTCGGACGACGGCTTCCTCTACGCCATCGACCACATGGTGCTCCCCATCCTGAAGGACTTCGGTCCCGAGATCGTCGTGAACTCGGCGGGGCAGGACAACCATTACTCGGACCCGATCACCAACATGAACTTCACGGCCCAGGGGTACGCCATACTGAACGACAGGCTCTCACCGGACATCGCCGTGCTGGAGGGGGGCTACTCGATCCAGGGGGCGCTCCCCTACGTGAACCTGGGGATCGTGCTGGCCATGGCCGGCGTCGACTACTCCGGCGTCAGGGAGCCCAACTTCGACGAGATCGCCGACGAGATCAGGCAGGAGCGCAACATCACCGCCTACATCGAGCGCCTCACCGAGGTGGTCCTGGGGAACTACTTCAAGCCGGCCGAGGGGAGGGAGCTCCTCTACCCGGGGGACTACGTCACCAGGAAGAAGAACATCTACTACGACACCGACGGCATCCAGGAGTCGCAGGTGGAATCGCTGATGCGGTGCAACGACTGCGGCGGTCTCCTGGTACTGGAGTCGGTCTCCAGCGTGAACCCCCTGTGCCTGGGCATCGAGATCCCCGTGGGGGCGTGCCCCAACTGCCGCGACGAGGGGCTCAAGTATTTCGAGCGCGCCAGGAAGCAGAAGAAGTACGCGGTGATACATTTCATCAACAGGGTGAACAAGGAGTACGTCAGGGTGTGAGTGCCACCGGGCGTTTTATCATGCGTGAATATCCGCGATGACAGGGGATCGCTTTGGCGAAGGGTCAGCAGGCATGTCCGTTTCATTCGCAGTATGAAAGGAATGCCATCTGGTTCGGGCATGATGTACTATTCGGAAAACACCATATGGTGAATGCCGCCTTGAAGCACATAGTACACGTCATTGGAATCCGGGATCGGTAAAATCGCGCACCCATACTCCTGCACATTTACAGAAACCTCCCCTCCCAGGGTAAAACCGCCGCCATCGGCATTCTTTCTGTACCAGCTGAAGGTATCGTTGCTGCCAAGGGCACCCGAACAGATGAATATGTGCGTACCGTCAGGATAGACGGAATAAGTATCTATCGTCATGGCTGGCTCAATCACAGGTTCGTGTGATACTACATCGCCATGTTGATTCCTCGTGAAGCATAGTACCCTTCTGGAATCGTGATGATATACGCGCTCTCCGTCGATTGTGAACTGGTAATTGCCAAAAAGAAATTGATATTCTGCTGACTCGTCGAGCGTGAAAGTCGATGGCGGCGACAGAAGCCCGGAGGCCGGATCGATTTCGTGGAGGCTGTATTGATGCCCGCCTTTGATGTAATTATCCGTATACAGGAAGCTTCCATCCCGGGAAATCGAACAATCCAGAATATCGCCGTGTAGCAGGTGTGTCTCCTTCGACAAATCATTGCTCACCAGACTGATTCCCTTGAGATAACTCATCACATAACAATACCGGCAATCTCTTGATACCATCAATTTGCTGAAATTGTGGTTCGTGTCGTTTCCTATCGTGAGCATCAGGTCTTTTTCGAATATAAGTGTGCCTGTCGCTGGATCCCTGTGTATTTTGCTGATCAGTAATCCTTCATTATATGAGTCAATCAGCAGATATATCGTGCTATTGTCGGCGCTTGCCGCGGCATCGACTATCCTTGCATTTTGATGCGATTTGCCGGTAAAGCTGTGTATGTCGTAACCGCAATTGTAGATGAAACGCGGGTGTATCGGGTAATACGCGCCCGAAAAATCAGAGTCGTTATCATCGCCGCAGGCGGATAGCACACCCGCAATGAGAGTCATCACGGCCACGAAAAATCTCATTTGCATTCTATTCATGGTCTTGTTCACCTGAAGATAGTAGTGACCGCGCGCACCAATGCGCCGGCGTCTGTTGACTGAAAAGAAAACCGCCTGCCGGCGCGATTGAAGATGCCGTATTGTTGGTCCCGTTGAAATCCATTATGCACGCCTCGTCATGCTGCATGGTAAAAGCGATCCTGTTGGTTCAGCCCGAGTATGTGGGGCTGGCATCAATTCAAGCCGTCGACGGATCAGTACCGGTACCGGTTCCAGCCCCCCTGCTGTAAATCGCCCCCGTCGTACCAGGCGTCCAGCAGCTCGAAATAATTGCTCACAATGCCATCGCCCGGCGTCGCGCCGTCGGCGCACCAGGAGAGTTTTCCGTAATACCGCTGTGTGATCAGTTTTGTGGGATAGACATCGCCGACGTACAGGGCGTTGTACCACCACTGGTGCCGGAACATCCTGTCGCCGGCAAGCAGACCGGTGGTCTTCAACACATAATCGCCGTGGGGCATGAAGAGGGATATTCCTTTCAGATTGCCGATCTCCTCGTTGTAATAAGAATAGAGGAGAAGGTTCTTCATTGCATGCTTCACCAACGCCGCCTTTGCTTTCGTATTCTCGGAGAAGTCGCCGTTTTCAATGCCATGGCATACGTCATAGAGCTCGTAGAAGGGGAATTCCAGCACTTCCCATTCCCATTCATTGACTGTGTGGCAATAATTAAAATGAGGATACACCTTCGTGCCGTCGTCGCGGAGGGCTTCCAGTTTATTCTTTTCATTGTGGACGTAGAGGCTGATCGCCAGCTCGTCCATCGCCGCCTTCACCGGTCTCGCGTTGGAGAGATCGTAGAGCGAGATGACCGTGTATCGCGCCCATCCAGGATTTTCAGCAAACAACGAATCCCTCTCCTCTTCAATGATGATTCTGCCGAGCTCAACGGGCGTCATGGTGCGGGGATCGTAAATTCTCTCGTCCGCCGTTCCCCCGGTGATGTCCTCCTTGTCACCCGGGATGGTGCCGCCGGTCGTGCTGATTCTCTTGAAAATTGTGTCGTATTTAAACTGCATGGAAAAAAGTTCGGTCGGGGCCGCGAGCATGTAATCCGCATAAAACCCGGGATTGTCGGCGCTCTTCCTGAACTGGTACGCGGTCTCGATCCCTCCCATGCTGCAGCAGTTGAAGATGAGCATGTCCACGGCGTGCGCTTTCGTAAGCGAATCGGGGTTGTCCGGGTCGTTGATCTCCCCCACGTGCAATACGTCGTAATCGTTAGTCATGTCTTCGGAAAAACCGCCGACGCCGAACCCGTGGGAATGGAAAATCAAGCCGAAGTGCTGCGCCGGGTAATTTTTTTTGACGTATTCAATGAACCTCGCCAGGGTGGCGGGGTCGCCCATGTTGGCTTCATAGTCTTCTGATATGGTGGTAATTTCCGGTAACTGGGGGGTGCCGTTGATTCTGTCCAGGCGTCCGGTCTTGCCGTCGTGCCGCATGACGTACAGTCGTGTATCGTTAAAGTACTCTTCAAAGGGTTCAAGCTGGGCAACACTTTCCCTGTCCATCAGAATTACCAGATTGATATGGATGTCTTCGTGAAAGCCCTTCATCATTTCCTCGAGATTCGCAAGAACAAAAATGTCCAGGAAGGTGTTGCACGCGTACACCATCAGGGTCCATGTCTGGGGGGTGCGGGCGGGGTCGATTGAGTACTTCAGTTTGTATTCACCGGCCGGATCCGCCGCCTCTACGCGGACGTAGAATCTCTTACATTCATCGGTATGGATTTTTGCGGTTTGGTGTGCAGTTGCAACCGGGATGATCGGTGTGGCCTTGTCATTTTCATAAATGGACACGTCGACGTTCCCGTCCCAGGTCACGTTGTAATCGCAGTCCGTTGCGGCGTCGATGGAGTACCATTCCTCCGGCGATATTTTACCGTCCCCCAGGGTGTATTCATCGAGCACCAGGTTATGCAACTGCACCGGCGGACTCCCCGGATCGGTGACCGGCGCCGCGATAAAAGCGAACGGACCGCCGGAATCGCCGGCGCATCCTGCCATCAGGAGGCCGAACGCCGTGATGAGCGCACTCAGTTGCATGACTTGAATTCCCCGCATCTTCTTCTCCTGCTTTTTCTGTTGCGAGCCCTATTGCCACCCCTAATAGCGATAGTCGTTGAAGTCGGTTTTCGGGCCCGCGCCGTCGGGATCGCCGTCCCAGTACCATGCGTCCAGCAATTCGAACCAGTTCTCCACGACGCCGTTCCCCACCGTGGCGCCGTCCCGGCAGAAATCCAGGTTGCCGAAAAATTTTTCCGGATGCAGATTTCTTGTTTCTTCGGGAATGATTGCCGGTGTGTACCACCACTGGTTTTCAAGGTAATGCGCCCAGGACGGCTCCGATTTCGGGTTGAAGGGGCTGTTGTTGTCCGCAAAGAACACCGAAATGCCCGGAGTATGGGGAGCGGCGTAATAACCATCCTCGCTTGCATAAGAGTAGAGGGTCATGCCGTCGATGGCGACGAGCACGGTCTCCGCCGCGGCGCGCGTGTCGGCGCTGAAGGAGTTCCCTTCGTCCTTTCGAACCCCCCTGCAGAGATCGCCCAGCTCATACAAGGGGCAGACGTGCGTTTTGAACGTTAAAAAATAATTGCGTACTTTGAATACGTTGTCCCGGAGGGTTTCGATGGCCTTCTTCTCCCCGTGGACATGCAGCTGCGACGCGAAATCGTTCAAGGCGTGCTGCAATGTCTGTACCTTCGAGAGATCGTAGCAGATGAGACCGTCACCCTGGAATACGGCAGAATGCTGGCCGAAGGTATCCCTCATGTAGTCCCTGCGCTCCTCGACGATGCAGTTTCCCAGAGTGCGCGCATCCAGCGTGGCCGGATCGTATACCGCCTCGTGCGCTCCCGCAGCCGGGTTGAGGTCGTCGATTTCATTTGAGAAGCCGGGATTGCTGCTGATCCTTTGAAACACCGTGCCGAATGAGAATGGTCCCTCGTTGCGTTCCGTGTTGGGGGATCCCAGCATGATATCCGCATAAAAACGCGGGTCCTTCGGAACGGACGCGGTAATGTTCCTGAACTGGTACGCCACGTCGATGTTTCCCATAAGGCATGCGCGGAAGGCCAGAAGGTCCACGTGATGGGTGCTGTCGAGCACTGCGCTCATCTCCCCTGGATGAAGCAAATCGCTTTCCGGCTCGTAATCGGGCGAAACGCCGAAGGGCCCGCTGCCGTGGCCGGATACTAACAGTGCGTAACGGCGGGCGGGGAAGTTGGCCTTCCCGAATTCGATGAACTTTTTCAGGGTCACCGCATCGCCCATGTTCGCCTCGAAGGGTGCGGCGGATGAGATATCAGGGAATTCCGTCCCGCCTTCATGGATCCGCTCCAGCCTTCCGCCGGGGTCGCCTGCCTTCGCCGTTGTGCCGTTGTTGACGATTATATAGAGGCGCGTGTCGTTGAACTCCTCTGTGAACGGCTCAAGAGGCCAATTGGCTTCTTTGTCGAGGAGTAGTATCACATTGCAGCGCATGTTTTCGTGGTAGCCGGAGAGCATCTGCTTTAACTCTTCCATATTCCATACATCCAGATTGCCGCCGCCGTTAATGTAAAAGAGGAAGGTCCAGGTGGCTGGTGCGGCGGCCTTTTCCATGGTATATTTTATTTGATAGTCCTCCACGCCTTCGTCGGGGGTTATTTTCAGGTAGACCCTCCCAGCCTGTTTCGTCCGGATTTTCGCCGCGCCCGATTTATTGCCGGTAAAATGGCAGTCCTCCTCGTCTTGCGCGTTGCAGGCCGACACGGTGACACCCTTGCTCCAGGTGAGGTCGTAGGAGGAATCCACGGCGCCGTTGAAGTAGTACCACGATGTGTCCTGGTTTTCCCCCTTTGCATCAGCGGCCCTGTTGTTGATCAATTCAACGGCTGCTTCTTCCTCGGGGCCCACGATCTGTATCCCGCCGTCGGAGAAGAACGGGAACGAAGCGCCGCCGCTCCCGCCGCAGCCCGCATTCAAAATGACTAGAAAGATGATCGGTAGAACAATAAACAATAAGCTTGCGGATTTCATATTACGTGCCATAAGTGCGGATGCGTTATTCGGGCGTGTTGAAAAGGCAGTTTGGCTCATGACTTGTGTCTTGTTTGAAATTTTTCAATGTATCATTCATTGATCAATATCCGGAAATCGGCAATCGTGCCGTCTGTCAGGGCGATAACGCCGTTGGAATAGGGATACTTCATGAATAATTTTTCATCGCCCCCCACCAGCATCACTGCCATGGAGAATATATAGGCCTTTCGCAGCGCATCCACCTTCATGGTGAACGAAGGACGCAATAGGATTTCCTTCCCCAGCGCCGGCATTTCGACATCCTTTAATACCGGGGTCCAGCTCCCGTCTATCTCTACAAAGCCCGGCCCCGTGTTCGTACCGTCTTTCGAGATGATATCCCTTGAAAAATTGTAGTATATCGGGGTATGAAGGTGCTTGTATGAACAATCGGAGATGGACAGGTCGAAATACGCCAGCCTGTAATCAGGGACGGCGACATTTCCATGAATTTCGTCTGAAAAGACAATGGCGGTGTCAAAGGACCCGTCACCGTTGTTATGGAAGATAAGCCGCGTACCGTGATCGACGGCGTGTTCTTCGATGTGAATGTCTGCTGTCGATGTCACTCCATCGGAAACATCAAGCTTTATGCGGTAATCGCCCGGCTTCACGAAATAGATTGGAATGATCGAGGTGTTCGCCGGCGCATCGATTGCGATATATTCCCTGTCGGACTGTGCGCATTCTCTGTAGCTCCATCTGTAGTAATCGGGATTTGTGCTGGCAGTCCCGTTGAATAGAACCGGGGTACCATTTTCCAACTCGCCGGAGTAATTGATTACAGACTGTGCCGAACCAGGGATCTGCATCAGGGCCGTACAATCGCCATATCCGTTATCATCGGCGACACAGCCAATACAAAGAAAAACGGTAATACTGCAACGTATGAAATTGGACATGGAATGCTTCATCTCGACAACCTACAAATGCTTCAATCCGTAATAATGAAATTAATCGTTAGAATATACGTCGGAAATCGGGAATCGGCAATAGGCAAAGGCAATTCCCGCCACATGAAAAGATGAGTTTCCGGCGTAGGTAAATTACCTATCCACTTTTTGAGGAGCGAGGGATTGAGTGCGGGGAGTTGCCGAGGGTTATTGGTCGTGGCGAGGCGTATCGTGGGTCATTGACCCTTTTTTTCAACCCACTTATAGGCGTATGTGGAGAGCTCGGCCGCGTTGTTCAGGCCGAGTTTATGCTTCAATTTCTCGCGGTATGCGCCGATCGTCTTTTTGCTGAGGTTCGTGTTCGCCGCGATCTGGCCGCTGGTGAGGCCGCGGCCGATCATGTCGAGCACCTCGATCTCGCGGTCCGTGAGAATATCCGTCGAGGGTAAGCAGGGGGCGGCGCCGAGTGTCAGGGAATCCAGCATCCTGTCGGTCATTTTGTCGCTGAGATAGATTCGCCCGGAGAGTATCCTCTGTATGGCGGCCGTAATATTTGCCGAAGTCTCGTGCTTCATGATATAACCCCTGGCGCCGGCCTTGATCGCCCTTTCCGCGTAAAACGATTCGTCATGCATGGAGAGCACGAGCACCGGTATGTCGAGTCCGCTTTTCTTGAGATCCTTGACCAGCTCGATTCCGCTACGGTCCTTGAGGGTGATGTCGGCGATGACGAGATCCGGGCGCGTCTTCTTGATCAGGGTCAGCGCATTCTCCGCGTCTTCAGCCTCTCCGCAGACAATAAACCGCCCGTCTTTCTGTATGATCATGGCGAGGCCTTCCCTGAATATGGCGTGGTCATCGACTATGAATATGCTGATCTGCTTTTCCTGTTTCATTGTATCACGCTCTCAAAGTGCAGGTCACCGACGTGCCGGCAGGACCGGATTGTATTTGAATGGAGGCGTTGATGACGTCCGCCCTGTATTTCATTATTCTCATGCCGGAGCCCATGGCCTTGCCTTCGTTCTTGACAAATCCCGTTCCGTCGTCGCTGACCGTAATCTCCACCGAGCCGTCATTGCTCGCCAACGTGATGTCAATGCATTTTGGCTTTCCATGTTTTACGGCGTTGTTGACCGCCTCCTGCGCAATGTGGTACAGGTTGACCGCGGTAATGTCGTCAGCCACGAGCGCTCGGGGATCATAGGTAAAGCGGCACGATATTCCATGGGTATCTTCTATAAAGGATGCCATCTCGTTCAGGGCTGAAGGCAGGTTTTCGGGATTCAGGTTCGCGGGGCCCATCCCCCTGGCCATGTTCCTGACCTTCGATATGGCCTGGTTGATGAGCGAAGAGATCGTTTCGAGCCTCGCATATTTCTCGCTGGATTTATTCTTTACGCTTTCGATGAGAAGCTTGTTCCTCATGTCGATGGCGATGAGGAGCTGTCCCAGGTCGTCGTGGAGCTCGAATCCTATCCGCTTTCTTAGGCTTTCGTTGATCAGTACCATCTCCCGCTCCAGTGACGCCCGCTCCGTCATTTCTGCCTTGAGCAATTCGTTGTTTTCCTGCAATTTGACTATTATGCTATCATTCGTTTTAATGATGAAGTATCCGAGCACATACACGAATAGCATTGAAAAAATGAAATCCACGAGGAACTGGCGGAGTATCGGAATCTCTCCGGCCTCGACATAATGGCTCGTGATATAATAACAGGCGGCGGCTAATAGGGCGTATACGATCGGGATATAGAAAAAATCCCTTTTGTTCCCGACAAGGGCGTGGAAAACCATAAGGGGAAAGGCGAAGTAAAATTTATGCATGAAACCGAGATTAGGTTCGAAAAAATCGGTGAAGGCGATGGCCGTGATGTTGCTGAAGGCAAGAACGGCGATTGTGGCGACAACCGCAGCCTTGTAATGGCCCATCGTAAGAATCAGTACAATGACGGCGAGAATCGCCGAATCGACCAGGGTAAGGTACACGTCGTAGTGCTGCAGGCTTCTTCCCGAAATGACGTTGAAAAGCGTCAGCAGGGGAAATAAGAGGGCCAGCAGCAATAGGAGCGTCAGCAGGAGGTCAGATTTAATCCATAAATCAAAGGATTCATTCCTGTATTTTCGGAGAACGAATCTCCTGAAATCGTTCAATGCGAGTTGTATCTTTTTCATCTGTTTTTGATGTGCTCGATTTTGTATGCCGATCCGCTCTTGGTCGAATCAGGCGAGGCATTGAAAATATCTCGATGCATCAATCCGTACGCTTCGCTTCATTGTGTTCCATGTCCTCGTATCCGGATTTTGTCAATTCAATAAAACGGTTGCTGCCGCGGTTTTTACGATTAGTTATGCCTTTTTTTTAATACTTTCAATCGCCATCGTCGCCACCGTTGCGGTTTCATGCGTTGGGCCTTAACTATGCCGGCAGACAATACATGCATGAACACGCAAGTGATTGATGCGAAGGGTTTGAATTCCATCATACTCTGCATGAGGCGCAGCAGGGACAGCGCCGGGGATGAATGCGGCCCCGTCGGGACAGGGATTGGCGGCTCCGGTCTGCTTCGGGTCATTGCGCCGGTACGACGCGGCGGCGATCCCGCGGGTATTCCGTGATTGCCGTCGTTGCCGCCGGGGGCGAACGGCGACCTGGTGGGGCAGGAGGCTGTCGATGCCGTGGGGCGCGCCTTCGTCGAGCCGATCGCCGGCGATAATGAGGCGCTGGCGTGCGCCGCCTCGTCCATTCATTACATCGCCGACAACGCCGGCGAGATGGTGATCGACAGGCCGCCCATCGCGGCATTGCCCGCCGGCTGCGTCACCGTGGCGGTGCGGGGGACACCGGCTATCATTGTCGCCACCATGGAGGACGACATCGCCGCGGTGATCGACAACGGCTCCGACACACCGGGCACGGAGATGGAGGATTTCGGCGGCGAATTCCTGAGGGCCGGTGAAAATGCCGGCCCTGTCATATCCAGGGGCCGTGGCAACTGCGATGCGCTGTGCGATGAAAAATGAACTTTTTCTTTCTTAACAGAATCAGGTGCCCGGTGGTGGTGGGGCACGGCGCAGGATTATTTCACCAGTTCCGGATTGTGCCAGCAGAGCTTGATATCAAGCACGGGACTTCCGTCAATCGCGTCCAGCCCTTCCACGTACAGCGTCGTCCCCTCGATCTTAACAAGCCGTACGTCCTGAATGGCGAGACGCGATAACCGGTCGGGAGTCCGGGTGGCGAAAAGTCCGGTCTTCTTTCCGTCCAGCCCGCGCCTGAACACCGATCGGACCGCCCCCGATTTGTGGAGATAGTAGACGACAGTGAGATACGGCTCCTCCTCCAGACGGTACATGAAGGGCCTCTGTGATTCCAGGAGTCGGATCGTGGAGACAGCGGCCTTCTTTGCAACACCGAATCCGCGGTTGGCGCGTTTCTGCGTATTGCAGACGATCCCTATGGGGTATATCTGGACCGGGGCTGCGCCGCTATACATGCATTCGGTGCAGATTACCTTGCCGTCAACGGTGCGTGTGCTGTTCTCATCCACGGCCTTGCCGCATTGTGTACATATTGTCTTCATGATTGTTCTCTCCGGAAATGCTTCGGGTCTTCTATTCGAGGGTGACTCTCCGGCGTCCATTCTCCTCAATGCCTATGGTGCCGCCGGCGATATCGTATCAGGGCTACACACCCGTCCTTCAAGTGCCGGTAATCTGAATGGATTGCAGGGGACACTGCGACATCGCCCGCGCCAGGAGATCGCACCGCCGGTGGAGGGGTTCACCGCCGGAGGAGGGGACCCATCGGAAATGCACTCCCCTACTTTTCGTGATTGCGGAAAGGGATTCCCAGAGGTCCCTGTTCTTGACCGGCCGGTTTTGCGCGGTGTAGAATCCGTTCCTCTCCCAGTTGGGGAGCCATACCTCGGCGCCCCGTATGACGTACCTGCTGTCGGTGTGGACGACCACCGGCCCGTCACCCTCTATGGAATCGAGTGTTCGTGCCACGGCAAGGAGCTCAATCCTGTTGCTGGTGCTGAGGGGCTCGATCCCGGTTATTTCAACGACCCTCCCGGGGGAATACCGGATGAGGCCCGCCCACCCGCCGGTTCCCGATTTCGAGAGGCTTCCATCGGTGAAGACCTCTATGGCATTTTCCGGCAGGGTCCGCGTCTCGCGCTTCCGGGGGAACACAAAGGGTATGTCTATTTCGCCGGGGCCCGCCGTTTTGACGCATATGGAGAGTATTTTTTTCAGCATGTCTTCATTCTCTCTCAGGGCGGGCGTGAAGACTGCTTCCGGGATCTCATAGTGGATCATGGAATTGATGTCGTCATACACGATGCGCTGGCAACCGATGCCGCCGGGGGGCGGGTCGTTTATGGAGACGAGGCACGTGATGCTGCCGGGAGCCCGTAATACCCCCGCCAGGCGAAAGAGATGTGTCGTGTGCTCCTCTGTCATGTCGTTTCGCCGGCCTTCACCGTTACAGTCGAAAAGAGTCCGGTACCCTTTCTTTTGTCCAGTGGTTTTTGCCACCAGTGGATGCTCTATAATGTATGATCAGTGCCGGCTCTGTTCACATCGAGCCCGGTAATCATTTTCAAAAAAGGAAATTATCCTGTCCCCGACCCTGTGCCCGTTGGCGGGTCCTCATCGCTGCCATGACCCTCCCGCTGACGCTGCAGGGGCCATGACCGGGGAGCGTGGCGTATTGACCGGTTGTGTGTTATCCCTCTGCCACGGCCGCTCGTTTCAATGCCGGCAGGGCACCGTCACCCGGCAGCGCGATGATCAGTCGGTTTTCCCGCCGCGATGGTTCCGGAACTTCCCCCTCCCCTGGCCGGGGAATCCGGGTCCCCGGTCCCCCCTTTCCCCCCATGAGAATTTGATCATCTCATGGGCGTCATGGATCCATGAAACCGGCGGTACATGAAAGGCCGCCATGAGAAAGAGCGCCACCGCAGCGGCGATGGTGATCAGGAGAGGTCGCGACATGATCCCCGGTCCGGCGAACCTTTCCCGCAGGTGGCGGAGAAAGACGCTCCAGTTGTACCACAGGTGGAGCGAGGCCAGTATCAGGAATGACAGGGCGAAGGTGATATGTATCCCCTCCCAGTTCTCCTTGCTCAGGAACAGAAAGCGCCATCCGATCCTGTCGGCCACCGAGCAGGGGGGGGCCGTGTAGAGGGCCGTGCCGGATACAACCAGCACCAGGAACGCCAGGGCGGCCCCGATTGAAAGATAGGCCCTCGTTATGGGTTTTGTGTCCGTTGCCATCATCGGTTCCTCCTTGCGGCAGCTGATTACTGTCCTTGCTCTCGCGCCCACGCCGGCCCCTCATCTCCGGGACGAGCCGGCGCATTCACCGGTTCCACGGCGACGATCAATCCCCCTGTCCCCGTCTCCTCCCGTCGCTCTGGCCCTGAGCGGGGCGGAAGAAGACCTTGCCCCCCGATACCTGCTCCTCGATGGCATTGCTCCCCAGGAGGGACTCCAGGTGCTTGAGCGCCTCGTTCCTGTGTATCCCCAGTCCCCGGGCGATGTCGTCCACCGTGCAGGGCCGCCGCCGCACGGTACGCAGGACCGAATCCCGCGTGGCGGTGAAATCCTCGTGGTGCACGTCGTGGGGAAAATCGGCGATCACCTCGGCGGGTGGGGGGAAGCACCGGGCGATCTCATGGAGCCGCTCCTCCGGCGCCGCCATGGCGTAATCCTCCGCAGGCGGCCTTGTCACCGTGTTGAGCTGAACTCTCTCCGGTACGATTGTTTTCACCAGCCCGGCGATCTTCGCAGACTCGGCGGCAACAGTGGTGTAGCCGCCGAGGATAAAGACCTCGAGCCATAGCCTGCCGGGAAATTCCCTGCTGAAATCAATGATCCCCTGTACCATGCGGTCGAAGGTTATGTCGGGGTGGGGCCTGTTGATCCTCCGGAACATCATCTCGTCACCGGCATCGATGGAGGGGATTGCCAGATGGGCCGCGGCAATCTGCCTTCGGACCTCCGGGTCCCACAGCAGGGAACCGTTCGTCAGCACCGCCACGGGTATGTCGGTCATGGTGCGGATCCGGTCGATGAGCTCCCCGGCCCTGGAGTAAAGGGTGGGCTCTCCGGAGCCGCTCAGGGTGATGTAGTCCGGTTTCGTCGAGAGTGCCTCGTGTACCTCCGCGACGATGTCATCCAGGGGGAACCACTCCCTCCGCGTCATGGTTTTATCCGTCGTCCTCCCCAGCTGGCAGTAGATGCAGTCATAGGTGCAGGTCTTGAAGGGGACCAGGTCGACTCCCAGGGAGCGGCCGAGCCGTCGTGAGGGGACCGGTCCGAAAACGTGTTTCATGCCGTGAAATCTCCCCGCGGGCGTACCGCCGCGGTGCTGCAGCGTGTCGTGCCGTCCATGATCGCTACCTCCCCCGTCGGTTGTATCCGGCCCAGAGGGGCGTGCCGTCATCATTCCTCAGCGTCACCACGGTAGTCCCCTTGGTCACCGTCTTCGCGATGATGACTCGTTTCCCTCCCATGGAGACGCGGGAACCCACGATCGTGACCGTGTCACCTCTGGCGAATGAAATCTTGCCGCCGAGAAAGCCGGCCGGGCCGAGATGCGCTTCCCATGCGCCGCTCGTTGACGTCAGCGCCAGATGGATTCCCCTGGCGCTTCGCCCTTTCGTCGCAGGGGTAGAGATGACGGTATCGATCCTCCCCGTCACGGTCTCCACCGTCGCGGGGTTGTAATTGCGCCGCGAGGCCCATCGGCGTCTCCCCTGCTGTGAGTATGAATCCGCGATGGCGGCGAAAATGCCCAGTGCGATCATCAGTGTGATAACGTTGCGTCTCATCATTCCTCCTCATTACCCGGGAGAGAAATGCGATGCCCCGGTCCCGGGCCTGCGGCCGTTGCGGCATCCCATTATTGATAGTGAAAACTATTTTCATTAAGAAGGTATTCTGTCAAGAAAATTTTCTCACGGCCCGTACCGGGCCGTCGCCGCGGCGGCGCATTTTTCGGAACAACCGCAATAAATTGGAAAAATGTATTGACGCTCGGAGCGGGGGAACGTATATTAGTAATGAAAATCATTTTCAATAAGATCAGGAGGCGTGCGTGCGAGGCAGGGGCAGGGGAGCATGGTGGCAGGACCGGTTCGAGAACATGGGGGCGCGGATCACCGCGCCGAGGGAACTCGTCATCGATATTCTGCACAATACCGATGATCACATGAGCGCCTCCGACGTGTACATACAGGCGCACCAGATCAATCCGTCGATCGGGCTGACCACGGTGTATCGTACGCTGGAGATGCTGACGCAGCTGGGGATCGTGCAGAAGTTCGATTTCGGCGACGGCAAGGCCAGGTTTGAGCTGGTGAACAATCCCGGCGGGAAAAAGCATCATCACCACCTGATCTGCCTGCGCTGCAAGACCATTGTGGACTATTCTGAGTTTCTCGAGGAGGAACTGGAATTCGTCAGAAAGACGCAGAACAAGCTTTCAAAAAAACACAACTTCCAGATCACCGACCATGCGATCAGCTTTTACGGGTTTTGTGAACGGTGCAGGTGAAATCGTGATGATGTGGTTGCAATATATTTTTTTTTAGAGGAGGTATGCAATGCCAGGTGGAGACAGAACGGGACCTCTGGGGTACGGGCCCATGACGGGACGTGCCGCGGGATACTGCGCGGGATATGGCGCGCCGGGCTACGTGAACGCCGGGTTCGGCAGGGGTCGGGGATATGGCGGCAGAGGCTTCGGCGGCCGCGGACGCGGATGGC
>JAFGJK010000089.1 GCA_016929135.1 Spirochaetota bacterium
AACAAGTACAAGTTCCGCGTGGTCCTGGACAAGCAGTAAGAAAGCGGCGTCCCGCGCGCATCCGGAGACCCAAAGGTCCCGGGGCTCGACGGTTCATGCTGTAGAAAATATTAACTCAGGAGGAAACCATGGGCCTTTATGAAACACAGTACCGCGAGTCCATCGAGAAGCCGGACAGCTTCTGGGGGAGGGCGGCGAAGGAGATCGCCTGGCAGAAACCGTACGAGAGGGTGCTGGACGATTCCAATCCGCCCTTCTACCGATGGTTCCGCGGCGGGATGCTGAACACCTGCCACAACGCGCTGGACCTGCACATAGAGCAGGGGCGGGGCGACCAGAACGCCATCATTTACGACAGCCCGGTCACCGACACGGTCCGGACCATCACCTACCAGGAGCTGCGCGACGAGGTGGCCCTCTTCGCCGGCGCGCTGGGCAGGCTGGGCGTCGTCAAGGGGGACAGGGTCATCGTGTACATGCCGATGATACCCCAGGCGGCGGTGGCGATGCTGGCCTGCGCGAGGCTCGGGGCGGTCCATTCGGTGGTCTTCGGCGGGTTCGCCCCGCAGGAGCTGGCCATACGAATCGACGACGCCAAGCCGAAGCTCATCGTATCCGCCTCCTGCGGCGTCGAGGGGAAGAAGGTGATCGAGTACAAGCCGCTCCTGGACAGGGCCATCGAGCTGGCCTCGCACAAGCCGGAGCACTGCATCATCTACCAGAGGCCGCAGGTCTCGTCGTCCCTCGTCAAGGGGCGTGACCTGGATTGGGGCGAGGCGACCGCCGGCGCCGCGCCGGCCGGCTGCGTGCCGGTGGAGGCCACCGACCCGCTCTACATCCTCTACACCTCCGGCACCACCGGCATCCCCAAGGGGGTGGTGCGGGACAACGGGGGGCACGCGGTTGCCCTGAAGTGGAGCATGAAGTACGTCTACGACGTCCAGCCGGGCGACGTCTACTGGGCCGCCTCGGACGTGGGCTGGGTGGTGGGCCATTCCTACATCATCTACGCCCCGCTCCTCTACGGGTGCACCACGGTGATGTACGAGGGGAAGCCGGTGGGGACGCCGGATCCGGGCGCCTTCTGGAGGGTCATATCGCAGCACAAGGTCAGGGCCCTCTTCACCGCCCCCACCGCATTCCGGGCCATCAAGAAGGAGGACCCCAAGGGTGAATACCTGAAGAAGTACGACATCGCAAGCCTCAAGTACCTCTTCCTGGCGGGCGAGCGCCTGGATCCCGACACCTATCACTGGGCGAGCGACATGCTGAAGGTGCCGGTGGTGGACCACTGGTGGCAGACCGAGACCGGCTGGGCCATCGCCGCCAACTGCATGGGCCTGGAGCGGTTCCCCATCAAGGCGGGCTCTCCGACGAAGCCGGTGCCGGGCTACCTGGTGGAGATCATTGACGAAAACGGCAAGCCGCAGCCCCGGGGGACCGAGGGGCTCGTGGCCATGAAACTACCGCTCCCTCCGGGGACCCTCCCCACGCTCTGGCAGAACGACGAGAAGTTCAAGGAGTCGTACCTGGAGTCCTTCCCCGGCTACTATTTCACCGGTGACGGCGGGTACTTCGACAGCGACGGCTATGTCTATATCATGGGGAGGGTGGACGACGTCATCAACGTGGCGGGCCACCGGCTCTCCACCGGCGCGATGGAGGAGGTGATCGCCAAGCACCCGGACGTGGCCGAGTGCGCGGTCATCGGCGTGGCCGATGACTTCAAGGGGCAACTCCCCCTGGGGTTCGTGGTTCTCAAGGAGGGGGCCGCCAAGGGGGAGAAGGCCATCATGGACGACCTGGTGACGATGGTGCGGGACCAGATCGGGGCCGTGGCGGTGTTCAAGCAGGCCATCATCGTCAAGCGCCTCCCGAAGACCAGGTCGGGGAAGATACTTCGCTCCACCATGAGAAAGATCGCCGACGGACAGGAGTTCAAGGTCCCCTCCACCATCGACGATCCCGAGATACTGAAGGAGATCGAGGGCTCGCTGAAGGCCATAGGCTACGGGGCAAAATGAACCCGGCGTAGCCCGACGTGACGCATGCCGACGACGAGAGGGTTCCCCTGCGGAACCCTCTCGCTTTTTCGGTCCGGAAATTTTCATTGACAATTATCGGTTGAAACGGGTTATTATATGCGTCGTACAGGATTATCGGCACATGGATGTATTGAACAGAAACATCGAGCGATTGGTCTATATAACCGATAGGGCCGCCGGCTTCGTACAGGTCCCCCCGGAGGACCAGTACCGGCTGGAGAGGGGGCAGGGGCCGGGGGAGCTGGAGCGGCTTCTGGGGGCCGGAAATGGTGTTGCCCGGCACACGGTGATCTTCGCCGGCTTCGATGAATACGGCCAACTGGACGATATGCTCTCCCGGTATCCCTTCGTTGACCTCTCCTACCGGTTCATCCTTTTCGGTACCGAGAAGGAGATCGAGGGGTTCGACATCGCCCACTACCATTCCATCGCCGGGGTGAGGACATCTCCCCTCTCGGCGGCGGAGTGCCGGATCACCCTGCGGACGACAATGCTCTCCATAGAAGAGCTTTACACGTCGAAGGTGATGCAGCAGCAGTACCTGAACGCGTTGAACGACACCCGGAAGGACCAGGTCGACCTGATCGACATCGGCAGGGCCCTGTCCACCGAGAAGGACCAGAACAACCTGCTGCGCATGATCCTCAAACTGAGCAAGCGCATCACCGGCGCCGATGCCGGCAGCATCTACCTGGTGGAGGAGGACGAGGCGGGCAACAAGCGGCTCCGGTTCAAGTACTCCCACACCTTTTCCCGGACGATACCCCTGGAGGAGTTCGTCATGGTGATGGACAAGAAGTCCATCGCCGGGTACGTGGCGGTCACGGGGGAGGTGCTGAACATCCCCAACGCCTACGACCTGCCGGATGCCGCCCCCTATTCCTACAACTCCTCCTTCGACAAGAAGAACAACTACATCTGCCGCTCCATGCTGGTGGTCCCCATGCGGAACCACGTGGACGAGATCATCGGCGTGATCCAGCTCATCAACAGCAAGGAGAACATCGACAACAGGCCGGACATGGAGGACGAGGCGTTCAGCATACGGCTCGAGCGGCCCGAAGATTTCGATAAATACGTGGTCACCTTCAACGAGAAGTACAACAGCCTTCTGGAGGCGGTGGCGGGGCAGGCGGCCATCGCCATCGAGAACAACCGGATGATCGAACAGATACAGAACCAGTTCGAGGAGTTCGTGAAGGCGTCGGTCACCGCCATCGAGTCCCGCGATCCGGCCACCTCCGGCCATTCCTTCAGGGTGGCGGCCATATGCAAGGAGATGGCCCGCGCCATCAACGAGTCCAAAGCCGGCGAGCTCGGCCCGGTGACCTTTTCCGAGAACGACATCAGGGAGCTGGAGTACGCCGCCCTTCTGCACGATTTCGGCAAGGTCTACATCGACCTGGCGGTCTTCAAGAAGGCGAAGAAGCTCTACCCGAAGGACCTGGAGAACCTGATCCTCCGGCTTGATTACCTCTACCGCTTCCTGGAGCTCCAGTATTCCATGAGGGAGACCGAGCTGCTGCACCGGCTCGCCAAGGAGGATGCGCCGGATGCCGTGGAGGGTCTGCTGGAGGAGCGGCATGAGAGCCTCTCGAGGATTCGGGAGATCCGCGACAGCATCGTCGCCCTGAACGAGCCGTCCGTGGTGGCCGAGAACATCGAGGAGAAGCTCAACAACCTGTGCAGCGAGATCGGTCAGATCGGGTGCGTCTCCGTCGACGGCGACCACATGGAGGTGATCTCGGACAACGACAGGGAGAACCTGAAGATCAAGCGCGGGAGCCTGAACGAGACCGAGCGGAAGGAGATCGAGAGCCACGTGGTGCACACCTATACCTTCGTGAGCAAGATCCCATGGCCGCCGGAGTACCGGCGCATACCGGAGATCGCGCTGCGCCATCACGAAAAGCTGGACGGCACCGGCTACCCGGACGGGATCAAGGGGAAGGACGGGATGCTGATCCAGTCGCGCATCATGGCCGTGGCCGACATCTACGACGCCCTGGTGGCCAGCGACAGGCCCTACAAGAAGGCGATGCCGATGGAGAAGGTGATCACCATATTGAAGGAGGAGGCGAACCGCAACATCCTGGACAAGGACCTGGTGGACCTGTTCATAGAGAAGAGGATCTACGAAAAGGTGAGCAAGGATTCCTTCAAGGACATTCAGAACGGGGGACGCAACTGAGGGGATGCGACAGATAGTCCGTACCACCATACGGGACGCGGCCTGGATAGTAATCATCTCCGCGGTACTGGGCCTCTCGGCGAACACCGTGAACCCCCGGGGCTATTCGCTGGTGAAGAAATCGGCGGAGCGGCAGAAATCCCTGGTCAGGATATCGGCGCTGGAGGCGAAGATAAAGTATGATGCATCCTCCGCCCTTTTCCTCGACGCCCGCGGGAGGGACGAGTACGAATCCTCCCGGATCGCCGGCGCCGTGAGCGTGCCGGCCTCGCCGGAATCCCTGTCGCTGCAGAGGATCTCAGAGGAGCACGGGGCGCTGAGGGGGAACCGGGAGCTGGTGATCTACTGCGGCGGGAGCGCCTGCGGCGACTCGGACACCCTGGCGTCCCGCATCGCCGGTCTCGGCTACTCGCGGCACATCTATATCCTGCAGGAGGGATTCCCCTCCTGGGAAGGGGCCGGCTACCCGGTACGGGGCTCCGGCGGGGGGGAACGGTAGGCCATGGGGACGATCACCGGCAGGGCAAAGGGCCTGGCCCGCGATATCGCCTACGGCAACACGATCACGCTGGCGATACGCCTCATTCTGGGGGCGATGTTCCTCTACTCCGGCGCGGTGAAGGCCATGGACCCGGAGGTCTTCGGATCGGTGGTGGCGCGCTACAACCTCCTCCCCGACGTACTGGTCCCCTATCCCGCCATGGTGATCCCCTACCTGGAGCTGCTGGTGGGTCTCTGCCTGGCCGCAGGGTACAGGATACGGTCCGCATCCCTCGTCTCCGCATCGATGATGCTGGTGTTCGCCTTTGCCATCGCCGTCAATGTGGCGCGCGGGGAGGCCTTCCGGTGCGGCTGTTTCGAGCTGGACCGGCTCGGCATCGGCATCAGCGAGACCGTGGGGGCCCATCTGGTGGTGCGCGATGTCCTTCTCATGGGGCTGTTCATCCTCCTCATGAACGTGAAGAAGCACGTCTTCTCGGTGGATTACTACCTGGAGAGGAGGGGCCTGAAGAGCCTCCGGTAATCGACCCTCGCGTGCGACCGTTCCATCGTGAGATCGTGATCCCTCAACAGTGACCGGGTTATCCGTTATCCCGGAACAGGATGTTCCGACGGGTTGTTATTATTGTGGTCAGAGCCTCGGTTTGTGCGGGGTCAGAACCCTGGGACCGCTGAAATGTCGTTTCCCCCGGGGCAACGCAAAAAATTAGGTTTACCGGGTTTGAAACCCCGGAAATGACCGATGCCGCGGGGTGCGGAGCCTTCTTGACCGGGGTCAGAGCCAGCGGAACGGAAAAATTCAGCGCTTCCGCAATAGGGATTTGACAAAAATAACCCTTCCTTTAGAGGTATCCCCTATCATTTCAGAACGAGGAGCGCCCCATGGCCGGTGAAAGGATACGCTACGAATCCGGAACGATCGAGGTGCCGGACAACCCGGTGGTACTGTTCATCGAGGGTGACGGCACCGGCCCGGATATCTGGAGGGCCACGAGGCGTGTGCTGGACGCCGCGGTGGAAAAGGCATATGCCGGGGGGAGGAAGATCCACTGGATGGAGATCCTGGCCGGCGAGAAGGCGAAGCAGGAGACGGGCGAATGGCTCCCGGCGGCAACCCTTGAGAGGATCAGGGACTACAAGGTGGCCATAAAGGGCCCGCTCACCACGCCGGTGGGGGGCGGGATACGGAGCATCAACGTGGCGCTGCGCCAGGCGCTGAGCCTCTACGCCTGCGTCCGTCCGGTGCGGTACATCGCCGGCGTGCCGAGTCCGGTGAAGGCACCGGAGCTCGTGGACATGGTGATCTACCGCGAGAACATGGAAGACCTCTACGCCGGTATCGAGTGGAAGGAGGGGACGCCCGAGGCGAAGCGGGTGATCGAGTTTCTCACCTCGCAGATGAAGGCCGCGATACCGGGGGACGCCGGCATCGGCATAAAGCCCATAAGCGAGGAGAACACCAAGAAGCTGGTGCGCGCCGCGATACAGTACGCGATCCGGAACGGCAGGAAGAGCGTGACCCTGGTGCACAAGGGGAACATCATGAAGTTCACCGAGGGGGCATTTCGCGACTGGGGCTACCAGCTGGCCAGGGACGAGTTCGGCGACCGGATCGTCACCGAACAGGATCTCTGGGACCGCTACGGCGGGAAGGAACCGGCGGGGAGGATCGTGGTCAAGGACAGGATCGCCGATGCCATGTTCCAGCAGGTGCTGCTGCGCCCCTCGGAGTATGACGTGATCGCCACGCCGAACCTGAACGGCGACTATCTCTCCGACGCCATCGCGGCCCAGATCGGGGGGCTCGGGATGGCCCCCGGGGCGAACATAGGCGACTCCGAGGCGGTCTTCGAGGCGACGCACGGCACCGCGCCGAAGTACGCGGGGCTGGACAAGGTGAACCCCGGATCGCTCATCCTCTCAGGGGAGATGATGCTCCGCTTCATGGGGTGGACCGAGGCGGCGGACAGGATCATCGCCGCGATGGAGAAGACCATCGCCCAGAAGCGCGTCACCTACGATCTGGAGCGGCAGATGGAGGGGGCGGTGCTCCTGAAGTGCTCGGAATTCGGCGCCGCCGTGGCGGAGAACATGTAGGGGCGATGATCCCTGGCGCCGTGAGGATCATAAAAAAGGGTTGATTAATTTCATCGACCTGTGATATCTGTACCAAAATTTAGAGTACAAAAAGGATCGTGAACAATATGAAGAACTTAGTGACGCTGTTCCTTATCGCGCTGGTGGTCATTATATTTGCCGATTGTGCCGGGAAGCCCGAAAAGGCGATTGTCGGCCGGTGGGAGCTGAAATCCCAGGGATGCGATGAGAAGGGAGATAAATGCAAGGACGCGGATGCCACGGTGATCCAGCAGTTCAAGGAGGACGGGAAATGCATCCGCCATATCGCATCCTTCACCCCCTCGCTCTGGACCTACAAGGTGAAGGAGAAGCACGTGACGCTCAACCTCTACGAGAACGATTCGGTCATCAAGGAATTCGATATAATCGATTACGGCAGAAATGAGATGCTGATCCGCTGGCAGTATTACACCAACTGCGAGCTCTACAGGAGACTGAACTGACACGTCATCATCAACAGGGAAAGAGCCCCGCGAGGACCGCGGGGCTCTTTTTTTATCGCCGTACCTGAATCGTGTAGCTGCCGCTCCCCCGGAAGTTCCACACCTTGATGTAGCAGGTGCCGGGGACATGGCAGGTCACCGTATCGCCGCTGGTGGTCCCCTGGGCCGTGCAGGCGACGCTGTCGTTGCTGTAGACCGCGAAGTCGAAGTCGGCAGAGGAATCGTGCTGTATTGAGAAGGTGGGGTTTACCCCCTCCTGGCCTGCAAGGCGGAACCACTGCTCGGTCCGCATCGACGACGGGAAGCTGCCCTGGATGGTCATGCCGCGCACCATCTGCGCCGAGGCCTTGTCCATGTTCCCCGCCGGGGAGCCGTGGTCATGGGACAGGGCGAGGCTCCCGCCCATGACGCTCTCCCTGTTGATCGATATCGAATAGGGCCCCGAGCCACGGAAGTTCCACACCTTCAGGAAGGTGGTGCCGCCACCCTGGAACCTGCAGGTGACGCTGTCGGTGGGCGCGGTCCCCTGACCGGTGGAGACCAGCGCGTCGTCCCGGTATACGGAAAAATCGAAGTCCACCGAGGCGTTGTGCTGCATCGTGAAGGTGGGGGAGCTCCCCTCCTGGCCGCCCAGACGGAACCACTGTTCGGTCCGCTGCGATGACGGGAAGCTGCCGCTTACGGTCATGCCGTTCACCCTCTGCGCCGAGAGTTTCGGATCCACGTAGTTGGTCATGTTGATGGTGTAGTTACCGGCCCCGCGGTAGTTCCACACCTTGACGAAGCAGGTGCCGCTGACGGCCGTCGTGTTGATGCTTTCCGAGGGGGCCGTGCCCGACGCAGTGGCGATGAGCCGGTTGTCGTCATAGATCGCAAAATCGAAGTCGTTCCCCCGGTCGTGGGTGAGGGTGAAGGTCTTGTTCCTCGCCTTCTGCGCCGGGAGCCTGTACCACTGGTTGACCCTCATCGCCGACGAAAAGCTGCCGTTGATGCTTGAACCCGAGACCCAGGCGGCGGAGGCCTTCTGCGAATTCTCGTCCACCGGGGGGGCGGTGCTGCCCGAGTCCTGGTTCTGCGGCGTTGTCGGGGTATCGTTCTGCGCGATGCTGGTGGGGATGTTCCCCAACAGCTCATTCACCGAGCGCTCCGCCGCCTTCTTGACATCATTGAACTCGATCTTTTCCACCTGCTGGAGCGAGCTCCCCTGTATCACCGCGAGCCCGCCGGGTCTCCGGTGCATCAGCTTCACCGAGATGATGTAGTTCATCTTCCCCATGGACTGTATCTCGCCGAAGACGAGGTATTCCGCCTGGATCGCCTTGATGATCGTCTGCATGCAGGATTCGTCGTTGCACGACAGGGCGTCCAGCTCCGCCTTCTCGGTCATCATGGCCTTGGCGGTGGAGTGGCTCATCACGTCGTACTTGTCCTTGATCATGTTGATCATGGTGTTCTCGAAAAACTGCGAGATGAGGTTGGAATGCGACTGCGGTATCGGCGTCTCCTTCGACGGGATCAGAGCCCGTATGTAGATCTTCGGCCTGTCGTCGGCAATGAGCCGCCCGTCCATGCAATATGCGGCCAGCAGGACCGCCAGAAGTAGCAGTGTCCGTTTCATCGTTTCCCTCACCTCTGTCCCTTTACGGCTCTTGATTTTTTTCCAGCAGTTCAGCTTTTTCTTCCAGCAATTCGGTCTTATCCTCGTTGTAGCCGTCGATCCTCAGCACCACGACGCCGCTCCTGTTGATGAGGAAGGTGGTGGGGTGCCGCTTCACCTCGTAGGCGTCGGTGGCGTCGCCGAACTTGTCCAGCAGGACCGGCAGGGTTATTGTGGTCCCCGATTTATCCGATATCATCTTCAGGAAGTCCTTGGCCTTACTGCTGCTCGTCCTGAAGTCCGCCACGAGGATGATCTTCAGGTTGCCGAAACGTCCCTGCAGCCTCTGCAGCCTGGGGATCTCCTTCTCGCAAGGGGGGCAGGGGACCAGGAAAAAGCTGACGATGAGATTGTGCTTGTTCTTGAAGCTGTTCGTGTTCAGCGGCAGCCCCTCGGTGTTGTAGAGCAAGATTCTCGGGGCGGGGGTCCCGTCGGTTACAGGGAGTGCCGGCCTGGAAAGGAAGAGCATAGCCGACAGGATAAGAAGATACATGCAGAGCCGTTTCATGGAGCCACCTCGTACATCTGGACTATGCATCTAAGGATTAGTGGATAGTTTTTTTATCACGTAAAGCAATTTTTTGCGTGGGATGCAATTTTTGTCCCTCCGGGAGCCAGAAATAATACTTGAATTTTCCCTACAAATTCGGCGCATTGTATCGAATTGATTTTATTCATGGGGGCGTCCGTGGGCGGGTGAACGATGAAAAGGACCGGGAGAGACTGTGTACAACGCATAGCCGGGGCCGCCGGGATCGTGGCGGCCCTGGTGGTTTTCGCATCGCCCCCTGCGGCCCGGGGCGACGAACCCTGGCGGCAGGTGCGTGATACCGACGGCATCAGGGTCTATCTTCGGGGCACGGCCAGGTCCGGTATCGGTGAATGCAAGGCCGTGACGACACTGCAGGGGGTGACCCTCACCGCGCTCCTGGCGGTCATGGACGACGTCCCGGCCTATCCCCAGTGGATGAACGGCAGCTACGATACCCGGGAGCTGCAGCGGGTGAGCCTGTACGAGCGGGTCATCTACGCGGCACAGCGTTTCCCCTTCGGGCTGCAGGACCGGGACATGGTGACGCGATCCCTGGTGCGCCAGGACCCGGCGACAAAGACCATCTTCATACGGTTCGAAGGCACGCCCGGGTTCATGCCCCCTGTCCCGGGGAGGCTGCGGGTTCCGGAGGTGAAGGGGCATTGGGAATTCAGGCCCCTGGGGGGTGGCGCCGTGGAGGTGGAATACCAGTTCTATATGAATCCGGGGGGGCGCATCTTCGCCTGGATGGTGAACATGGGCCTTCCGGAGGCGCCGATGAAGACGCTCCGCGGCCTGAAGCGGGCCGTGACGGCGGACAGATACAGGAACGCCAGGATCCCGCAGGTGACGGAGCCCTGAGCGGTGCCGGCTACCGGAAAGCGGCGATGGCCCGGTCGCCGGTGAGCAGGAAGATGAGCGGGATCTCCACCGCCAGGATGATCGCCCTGGCCAGGACAATGAGCAGGGAGATGCTGTCCGCCGACGATCCGAGACAGCAGTAGTTGAAGATGAAGGCGGCCGAATAGGCGCAGTGCAGCTCCATGAGGAGCAGCTGGATGATACGGCTCGTGTTGTTTTTAAAGTAGACCCAGATGAGCTGCGCCGAGTAGATGGCGGCGAGCAGCAGGGCGGCACTGATCGCCGCGGCCTTTCCGAAGAGGAACAGAACCACGATCATTATATAGATGATTTCCAGGTAGAGCACCGTGGCGCCGTAGGCGGCGACAAGGTTGCTGTGCCGCACCGCGCGGTCCGCCAGCCCCGCGGTCCTGTGCAGGAGCAGCGTTCTGATTTCATGCATTGGCTGTTTCACTGGCATTACGCTCCCGCAGACTTTATAGACACGGATATCCCGGATGGCAAGTAAAAAATTCGAGCTTATGGTGCCGGAGGAGTACCACCTCCAGCGGATCGACCAGTTCCTGACCGGCGCACTGGAGCTGGAGATGGA
>JAFGJK010000090.1 GCA_016929135.1 Spirochaetota bacterium
AACCAGCGCGTGGAGGAGCGGATCATGGACTCCAACGACCTGGAGAAGGAGCGGGGGATCACCATCTTCTCCAAGAACGCCTCCATGAGCTACGGCGGCTACAAGATCAACTTCGTCGACACGCCGGGGCACTCCGACTTCGGCGGCGAGGTGCAGCGCATACTCAAAATGGTGGACTCGGTGCTCCTCCTGGTGGACGCCTTCGAGGGGACCATGCCGCAGACCAAATACGTGCTGAAAAAATCGCTCCAGGAGGGGCACCGCCCCATCGTGGTGATCAACAAGATCGACCGTCCCAACGCCCGCCCCTATGAGGTGCTGGACATGGTCTTCGACCTCTTCGTGGAGCTGAACGCCACGGAATACCAGCTGGACTTTCCGGTGGTCTACGCCTCGGCGAAAAACGGCTGCGCCCGCTACAAGGTCGAGGACGGCAACGACGACCTCAAGCCCCTCTTCGACACGATCCTGCGTTCGGTGCAGGACGCCCAGGGAGACCTGGAGGCGCCCTTCCAGATGCTCGTGTCGGCGATCCTCTACGACAACTACCTGGGGAAGATGGGGACCGGCAAGATCCACAGCGGCAGGGTGCGCCAGGGGGACAGCGTCATGCTCATGAAGCGCGACGGCGCGCAGCTTCCCTACAAGATCACGAAGATCTTCGAATACCAGGGGCTGCAGCGTGCGGAGGTGAAGGAGGCCCGGGCGGGGGATATCGTCACCATCGCCGGGGTCGAGACCATCGACGTCGGCGAGACCGTGGCCGACCGGGAAAACCCGGCGGCCCTCCCCTCCATCACCATCGACGAGCCGACCCTCTCCATGAACTTCATCGTCAACGACTCACCCTTCGCCGGCAACGAGGGGAAGTTCGTCACCTCGCGGCACCTCTGGGAGCGGCTGCAGCGGGAGCTGCAGACCAACGTGAGCATGCGGGCCGAGCAGACCGACTCGCCCGACACCTTCCTGGTGAAGGGGCGCGGCGAGCTGCAGATGGGGATTCTCATCGAGAACATGCGCCGTGAGGGCTACGAGTTCCAGGTCTCCAAGCCCGAGGTGATCTTCCGCGAGGAGAAAGGGAGAAAGCTCGAGCCCATGGAAACGGCGGTGGTGGACGTGGCCACGGAGTACGTCGGCGTGGTCATCGAAATCCTGGGGACCCGGCGCGGCGAGATGACCGACATGGTCCAGGGGAGCGACGGCTACAGCAGGCTTGAGTTCAGGATCCCCTCCCGGGGCCTTATCGGCTTCCGCGGCCAGTTCATGACCGAGACCCGCGGCACCGGGATCCTCTATCACAGCTTCCTGGAGTACGGCGAGCACCGCGGCGACATACCGGGCCGCAACCGGGGCGTCCTGATCGCCCTGGAGGACGGCGTCTCCGTCTCCTACGCCCTGGACAGCCTCCAGGACCGCGGCAGCTTCTTCATCGGCCCGGGGGTGAAGGTCTACGAGGGGATGATCGTGGGCGAGCACAGCCGCGAGGAGGACCTGACGGTTAACGTCTGCAAGACCAAGAAGCTCTCCAACATGCGGGCCTCCGGCTCCGAGGAGGCCATCCGCCTCACCCCCCCGCGGCTCTTCAGCCTGGAGCAGGCCCTGGAGTACATCGAGAGGGACGAGCTCCTGGAGATCACGCCGGCGAGCGTGCGGATGAGGAAAAAGATTCTCAACACCCTGGACCGGAAGCGGGCCAACCGCGTGGCCTGACCTGCCGCAGCGTCATCCCGGATCGATCATATAAAACCGCGACGCCTACTGCAGGGCGGGCGCATCCGTCTTCTTTTCATCGCCCTGCCATGAAGCCATTGCCGGAGCCCCTCCCGCCGGCCTGTCCAGCATCAGGTCAATCTTCAGGTCCTTTTCCTCCCAGAGTCGGTTGAGCCACTCCTGAAACCGCCCGCGGTAGACCGGATCGTCGATGTAGTCTCCGGCGATATCATCCGTCACCGGTATCTCCTCCACGTCGACGCGGATCTCCCGCACCCTGCCGCAGGCGAAGTCCCAGAAGGTGTAGGGCCCGCCGGGATAGACGATGGTGACGTTGAGGACGCTGGTAAGAATGCCCCCCATGGCGGAGAAGACGAAGCCGACGCCGCCCGATTTCGGTCGCAGGAGACTGCGGTACGGCGACTCCTGACGGAGCCGCTTCCCTTCATTGAACCTGGTCCCCTCGACGAAATTCATCACCGACACCGGCATGGTGGCGAACCTGGCGCAGGCCCGTTTCGTGATCTCGATGTCCTTTCCCTTCAGGTGCGGATGGCGCTCCAGGAAGGATCGCGAGTAGCGCTTCATGAAAGGGAACTCCAGGGCCCACCAGGCCAGGCCCAGCACCGGCACCCAGATGAGTTCCTTCTTCAGGAAGAACTTCAGGAAGGGTATCCTGCCGTGGAAGATCCTCTGGAGCACCACGATGTCGGTCCAGGACTGGTGGTTCGAGATCACCAGGTACCAGCGGTCTCGCCGCAATGTCTCCGGCAGCTGCACCTGCCAGTCGATTTTCCTGGTGAGGCTGAGGCCCCCGTTGTTGCCGGCGATCCAGGCGAAGGCGATGCCGTTCAGCACCCTGTTGCAGAGGCGCTTCACCGGGCCCAGGGGGACGAGGAGCTTCACCAGGGCCACGGGGAAGAGAAAGCAGGCCCAGAAGAGGGTGTTCACCGCCAGGATACAAATGGAGACCGCCCCGATAGTCGTGGAGGGAAGGGTTCGTTTCATCATGACCTCTTGATTGTGGATTGGGATGTGTGATCAACCGGCACAGTTATGGAAAATGTACAAAAAGCTCCGCCGGCATGTGCATAATATAATATGACAGATTACGGCAAGGAAGGGTTGCAGAAATTCTTGAACAGGGTATGTTTTTGCGGCAATACGGTGTTGCCGGGACAGCCCCCGCCGGATGAAATACGACGACAGCGCCTTTTCAGAAGCTACATCGCGTTTTTCGTCTCGTCCTCCGGCACTATCCTCTTGTACCGCCGGTGCCGCCAGTTCTCCAGATCCGAGACGTACCACTTCGAGAACCGCCTGTCGCTGGGGCCGCCGGCCAGGTTGGTGAAGGCCGCCTCACTGGAAAAATCAGTGACGAAGCGGTACGACGGAAAAAAGGTGGTGAGCCTTCCGGCGGATCGGTATATCTGCCCCTGGTGGATCGTGGCCCTCCCGCCCCTGAGGGGACAGGGGCCCCTGTCGAACCCGAGAAATCTCGGCAGCTTGCCGTCGAAGAGTATGTTCTTGAAGAGGACGCCGCGTCCCCTCCCCCACGGCACCGGCTTCCTGTCCAGGTATTTGTCGATGGCCGTCCTGTACAGCTCCTCGCGGCTCTTCCCGTTGAACCAGGCGGAGCGCTCCTTCAGCAGGATCCTGTCGAAATTCTGGTAGAAGTCGATGAAGACGCCGGTTTCGTTGGCGAAGAAGTCGACCACCCCCTCCCCCATGCCGTTCCTGCCGAATACCTCACGGTACAGCCCCCTGTAGAGCTCCTCGAAGAGCCAGGCCCCCCTGGAATCCAGGTCGTAGCGGCAGTCCCACTCCCTGAGTATTCGCCCCTGTTCCGTGTCCGGGAGAAGGGGAGCGATTACTGTCATGAAGCGCTCGGCCTGCAGCGAGTACACGTCGAAGTGCATGTCGAAGACGTCCTCGGGCGTGAAGGCGTCCCCGGCCGAGAGGATGGCCTCGATCCGTTCCGCCCTGTAGGAGCCCATGGGCATGTTGATGGGGGCGATCGTCCCGTATTCGTTCAAGTCCTGGTTGGCCGTGGCGAAGAATCCCTTCTCCGGATTATAGGAGCGGGGGAGATCGCGGAAATCCTCGAGCCCCAGCCAGTCGTTGGCGCTGTCCCAGCCGGGGAGGGGGACAAAGCCGCTCACCCCCTCCCGGCGCTTCGGCGTGAGGCCGGACATCTGGAACCCTATGTTCCCCTCGCTGTCCGCCAGCACCCAGTTCCAGAAGGCCTCCACACGCCCCAGCGCGTCCATCCCCTCCAGGACGTTCTTCGCATCCCAGAGCTTCAGGAAGTTGGTGAGGCTCACCGTTCCCGACTCTGCGCAGGTCCATTTCGTGGCGAGATAGAACCCGTCCTTCGCGGCGTCCCCGTTCAGGATTCCGTGCTCGTTCTCGTAGAAGGTGAGCTCCGCCGGGGCTTTCTTTTTTCTCCTGATCGTCTCCCTCCTGACCGCGAAGTCCCTCCACTGCCCGTCCCGCAGGTAGCGGCCGTCCCTGCACTCCTCCACCCAGGAATCGACGCTGTCTATGAAGGCGTAGGTGACCCCCCAGGCCAGGTCGTTGCTTCTGCCGATGATGAAGGCCGGCGCCCCCGCCATGGTGGACCCGATGACGTAGCGGTCCCCAATCCTCCCCGCCACCTCGCACCACACGTTGGGGAGGCGGTTCACCTCAAGATGCGGGTCGTTGGCCAGTATCGGCTTGCCCGAGGCGGTCTTTTTCCCCGATATCACCCAGTTGTTCGAGGCCATCATCCGCGGGACGGCGATCTCCCAGAGCGTGCCCGGGGGCACGATCCTCTCCGGGAGCGTCACCTTTTTCAGGAGCTCCATGTCGAGGCCCTTCAGGTTGCCCGGAAAGAGCTCCTCGAGCAGCTCCCGGGGGACGTCCTTCTGGACCATCTCGACGAAGAGGCGCTCCATCTCGTCCTGGGACTGCGAAAGGGTGAGGTACCCCGCCATGCGGGCGATGATGACGGCATGCTCCGGTTTCCAGGGCTCCGGCGAATACCCGAGGAGCTTGAACTCCCAGGGCGTCTTCTCGGCAAAGGCGTCGTTGACGCCCCGGACGTACGCATCCAGCACCTCACGCTCGAATGCGCCCAGAGCCGCAAGCTGCCGTTCCATGTTCCCGTACCAGTTCATCCGCCTGAAAAAGGTGTCGATCTGGAGCGAAGAGTCGCTGGAGTCCAGCAGCTCGCTGAGCCGCCCCTCGCCCAGGATACGCATGAGGATCATCTGCATCCCCCTGTCCCTGCCGTGCACGTAGCCCATCCCGTAGTAGATTCCGGGCTGGTTTGCCGCCTCGATATGGGGGATCCCGTTCTTGTCGCGGTAGATCGTAACGGACTCTTTCATCGGGTTCACCTCGATCGTTTTTTTCAGCGCCGACATCTCACCGGGCCGCCAGCGGACCGTCGCGCCGGACAGTACGTCCTGCCCCGGCAGTACGGGGAATCCGAGAACATCGTGCTGATTGCGATTATGATAGGCACGGGGAAATGAATAATGCAAGAATTATACTCATGGCACCCCTCTTTTTATCATGCGCTGCGCCCTACCGGCGCGGCAGCGCGAGCCTGGAACGCCACAGGTCCAGGGCGGGACGCGCCCTGCCGTCCTGGTCGTAGAATCCGGTGTCCCTCCAGGCCTTGAGGAGGTTCTCCGGCGCGCCCAGCGTGTCACTCCAGAGGACGTCGTAGTCCCGCACCAGGAAGTTCACCACGAAGAGCAGATTGTGACGCTCCGCCTCGTCGAGGAGCATCGCAACGTATTCCCGCTGCGCCTCGTCGCTCCCGACGATGGTGACATCGGGATCGTAGTCCGTCATGGTCAGCGTCTCCGCCGGGTAGCTCGTCTCGGTGATGCAGGCGGGCTTGTCGCTCAGCGAGAAGATCCTCTGGAACATGTCCGCCGGCAGGGACCCGCCGGGCACCTCGGCGAAGAAGGGGTGGAGCGATATTGCGTAGTAGTCCGTGTAGTCCATGATCTGCGCCAGGGCCTCCATCTGCCCCGCGTGGTCTGCGTTCGAATACCCCTCCACCAGATCGATGGCGGTGAGGGTGACGAAGACGGGGAGGTCCGGGTACCGGACCTTCAGGTCCGCGTACAGGTACTGCTGCAGCTCCAGGTAGGCGCCCCACTGGGCCGGGATCTTCTCCTTCACCAGGTTCACCTCCACTCCCACCGCCACGTAGTCGGGGCTGAAATAGTCGATCACGCGGCGACAGTAGTTCCGGTATGCGCTCTTCACGTCGGCATGGTTAAAGGTGCGCCCCTCCCAGACCGTGCCGTCCAGGGGCTGGTTGTCGCCGCTCTCGTTCCAGAGGGGGGCCAGGCCGTCGCGCATGCTGCTGATGGGCGTCACCGCCACGTAGAGCATGTGCCCCGAGGGGACGCGGGAACGGCGGAAGGACCAGTCATCCATGACCCCTGCCGGGAAGGTCCCGTCTGCCAGCGCCTCGTCCCAGGGCACACCATTGTCGAAGTGGTGCGCCATCAGGTCCGCGTCGGCCCCGATCTTTTCGTACACGTATTCCACCGCGGCGACGGTGGAGATGTCGTAGGGGAAGGGGGTGAGGCCCATGTAGTAGCCCCTGGAGGAGGACGCCGCGGCGACGGCTGTCGCGCCTCCCCCCGGATCGGCGCACGACAGCATCAGGACGGCGACGACAAGGGACAGAAGGGAAGGTTTCATGGCGGCATCTCCTCTCGATAAATCCGATAATAATACACAGAGACGCCGGGAGCGGCAAATTTTTTATCATTTTTTCGTCGATTCCGCGGCAGACGCGGTGCCCCCGTCGCCGACGCGGTCATATTTGCTCTTGACAGCGCCCCGTACCACTCCTACCCTCGGCGGGACAATAAATGCCGAGGTGATCCATGAGACTCTTCCTGCTCCTCCTGTCCGCGGCAACCGTGGCCGCCGCCGCGCTCACGGCGATCTCCGGGGGCACCCCCCTCAGCTGCATCGCATCGGCGGACCCGCTCATCACCGTGCTCGCACTCTTCGGCGGCCTCACCCTGGCCTGCTTCGCCGCCGGATGGATCTCCGGCGACTACTCATGGGTGGACCGGCTCTGGAGCGTCGTGCCGGTAATCTACGCCTGGATCTACGCGGCCCGGGCCTGGCCGGATACAAGGCTCGTCGTCATGGCGGCCCTGGTCACCGCCTGGGGCGCCAGGCTCACCCTCAACTTCGCCCGCAAGGGGGGATACTCGGGAACGGAGGACTACCGCTGGGCAGTGGTGCGGGCACGGATACCGGGCCGGCTCGCCTGGCAGGCCTTCAATCTCGGCTTCATATCCCTCTACCAGAACCTGCTCTTCGTCCTCTTCACCCTGCCCCTCTATGCGGCGTGGCGCGACGCCGGGACGCCGATATCGCCGATGGACTTCGCCGCAGCGGCACTCTTCGCGATCTTCCTCCTGGGGGAGACGGCGGCCGACCAGCAGCAGTGGAACTTCCAGCGGGCGAAGCAATCGGCCGGCGGCGCGAAAACCGGTGACATCGCCCGGGGCTTCATCACCACCGGGCTCTTCCGCTACTCGCGCCACCCGAATTTCTTCTGCGAGCAGTGCATCTGGTGGTCCCTGTACCTCTTCGCCGTTTCGGTCACCGGAGAGTGGGTCCATCCGAGCGGCGTCGGCGCCCTGCTCCTGACCCTCCTCTTCCAGGGGTCCACGGCGCTCACGGAGAGGATATCCATGGGAAAATACCCGGACTACAGGGAGTACCGGAAGCGAACCTCGCGCCTGTTCCCCTGGTTTTCCCGGCCCATGCCCTGAGAACCCGCCGTACGCAGTATAAGGCTTGACGCCCCCCGAGACGGCGGCGACACTTTCAGTAAGGCGGCCCCCGCTGTCCCTGAGGGGGCCTCGCCCCGTCGGAGGCGCGCGATGACCGGTGAAATCAACGCATTAATGATACTGGCCTTCATGGTACTCGTGAACGGCCTCTTCTCCATGTCGGAGATGGCGGTGGTGTCGTCCCGGAAACAGCGGCTCAAGGCCAAGGCGGACGAGGGGCACGCCTCGTACCGCGCCGTGCTGGAACTGGCCGAATCCCCCACCTCGTTCCTCTCCACGATCCAGATCGGGATAACGCTCATAGGGATCCTGGCCGGGGCCTACGGCGAGGAGACCGTGGCCGACAGCCTCACGGTCTTTTTCTCCGGGATTCCCTGGGCGGCCAGGTACAGCCACCTGATCGGCTCCGGTATCGTGGTGGTCTCGATAACCTTCGTCACCATCCTCCTGGGCGAGCTGATACCGAAGCGCATCGCCCTGGCGGGCCCCGAGCGCATCGCCTCGCTGGTGGTGTATCCCATGCGGGTCATCACCCTCCTCTTCCTCCCCCTGGCGAGGCCCCTCACCGCCGTCACCAACATGTTCATGAGCCTCCTGGGGAGGGGGCTGGACAGAAAGGGAGAGCCGCCGATCACCGGGGAGGAGTTCAAGGTGATGATACAGGAGGGGGAGGCCTTCGGCCTCTTCAAGCGTCAGCAGGCGGAGATGGTGGAGAGCGTCATGGACCTCCACGACGACAGGATCGCCTCAATCATGAGCCCGCGGCCGGAGATCAGGTACGTCGAGATCACCGAGCCGGCGAGAAAAATCAGGGAGCGGATCATCGAGTACGGCGACTTCGCCTACCTGCCGGTGTGCCGCAACGGCCTGGACACCATCGTCGGGGTGATCAAGACCAGGAACGTGCTGAGGACGATAATCAGCGGCGAGTACCGGTCGATCACTCGGCACATCCAGAAGCCGGTCTTCGCCCCGGAGAGCATCAGCCCCCTTAAGCTGCTGGAGCTCCTGAAAAGCGAGAAGTCCCACGTCGCCTTCGTAATCGACGAGTACGGCGTCTTGACCGGCATGGCCACCATGCACGACATCATCGAGGAGATCGTGGGAGAGGTCCCCGAGGCCCAGGAGGATGAGATCCGGAAAATCGTCCCGAGAAAAGACGGGAGCTTTCTCGTCGAGGGGATGCTCTCGGCCGAGGACTTCACGGAACACTTCGGGCTGGACATCACCGGGAGCGGCACCTACAACACCCTGGCCGGGTTCATCATCGAGAAACTGGGTCACATCCCGAAGACCGGCGAAAGGCTGCAGTTCGGCGGCCATACCTTCGAGGTGGTGGACCTGGACGGGAACCGGATAGACAAGGTGCTCGTGAAAAAACGACCCTCGCCTACTTCATGATCCTGGCCCGCACCTTTTTCCAGGTGCCGGTGACCAGGAAGCTCTCCTCCATGAATCCCACCACCTCCGTGAAACGCTTCATGGGGAAGGCGATGGTGAGCACGCCGGCCGGGACGCAGGGCCTGGCCGAAGGATCGAACATCCCCAGGACCGCCCTGGGCCGCTCCGACATCTGCTCCAGGTAGGGATAGTGGACGATGGAGCCGCACCCGGCCGCGAAGGGGGCGGTGACCGCCTCGGGCTCCACCCGGTCGAAGTTCGCCAGGGTGAAAAGGCCCGAGAGGACATCCGGCTTCGCGAAGAAAACCACCGCCAGCGGCTCGTCGGCCGCCGCGAGCCTGTCCCACCGCTTGAAGACGATGGGGCCATCCCCGACGGGAACCCGCCTCATTATCCTCTGCGTCTCCCTCACGATCTCAGGCGTCCGCTTGTAGCGCTCACCCTCGATCCTGTCGTTCCCGCAGGACAGGAAGTATTCGAAGCCCGGCATGATCTGGCCGGAAAATCCCAGATAGCGCTTCGCGCCGCCGCAGGCCACGGCTTCGGCGGCGTACTTCACGCTCTCCCCCTTTCTCACCCTGGCGAGCTCGCAGACGATGCAGGAATGCCCCCCCGGCGCCCTCGCCGGCGCGGCGGCGGGGTCATCGCCGAAAAAAAAGGCGATCGGCAGCTCCTCGCTTCCGAAGTATTTCTCCCAGAGCGCAATGAAACGGTCCCTCAAAGCGATATCCATGGATTCCTCCTTATTTTTCTGCCGAAGGCACCGCCGGGGCACCGTCCCCTGATGCGACGGCCCTGCGTTATTTCTCGGCATCATCCGTGAGATCCAGCGCCAGGGCCCGGTCGCAACGGCAGGAGATATGTTCCGGCGTATACTCCCTGAAGCCGTAGCGCCGGTAGAGCGCCACCGCCTCCTCCAGCACCGACGCCGTCTCCAGGGTCACCCTGGAGAATCCCCGCTCCCTCGCCTCCCGGAGCAGCCGTTCCAGAAGGTGCCGTCCGATCCCCCTCCCCCGGTAGTCCCGGTGGAGGTACATCTTCCGGATCTCGCAGGTCCCATCCCCTGTAGGGATGAGCCCGGCGGTGCCGCGGAGGGCGCTGTTCGCCTCAAGGACCAGGAAAATGCCCCCCCTGTCCAGATAGGAGGCCTCCACGTCCTCCAGGTCCCGGTCGGTCTGCTCCGGGTCCGGGGCCAGGCCGTATTCCCGGAGCACTGCAAAGACCAGGTCGCGGATTCCCGGCGAGTCCGATTTCCTCGCCGTGCGTATGCATGTTCCGCAGTCTCCTTCCATCGCCCCCCGCCCTTTCTCAATCATTGTTTCACGTGCCCGCAGACAGGATCGACCGATAGCACCCCCGCCGGTTTATGGAAATCAATTTTTTCCATTTTTCGGCGGATAATTTCCACTATCTCAGGAGTGGAAATGATTTATGCATTGACACGGCGGCGCCGGCTGGTAGACTTCCAGGAATACCATCGATTTCATGGAGGCCTGACATGCTGAAGCGCACCCTGCTGATCCTCGGTTGCATCGCCGTTGTCCTGGGAGCCCTGTACGGCTACGGGCGATACATGGCCACAAGGCTTCCCGAGAACCGGCCGGCCCTGGTCTGCGGTAAGAACTTCAATCCCGGAAATAAAAAAGTAGTGGTCTGCATCGGCGACAGCATCACCCACGGCGCGGTGAGCGAAAACTATGTGGACATGACGGCTGCCATGCTCGACTCCTCGAGGTACATCGTGCTGAACGCCGGCATCAACAGCGAGCTGGCCTACAACGCCCTCGTTCGCCTCGACGAGGTGATCCGCTGCAATCCCGACTACGTCACGATCCTCATCGGCACCAACGACGCCAACGCCTCGCTCAGCGAGGAGAACAGCGCGCGCTACACCAGAGACATGAAGCTCCCCCGGCGCCCCGACAAGAGCTGGTTCCGGGACAACCTGGTGCAGATCTGCCGGCGCCTGAAGAAGGAGACCCGGGCGAGGATCGCCCTCCTGTCGCTCCCCCCCATCGGCGAGAAGCTGGAGAGCCGCGAGATGCGGCGCTCCCTGGACTACAGCGCCGTGATCAACGACGTGGCGGCAGCGGAGAAGACCGACTACCTCCCACTGGGTGAGACCATGATCGACTACCTCTCGAAGCACAACCCCGCACCGAAGCACCCCTTCTCAGACATCGACGGCGTCATGTACACGGGGATTTTCAAGCACTACATCCTCCGTAAGAGCTACGACACCGTATCAAGGGAAAACGGGTTCCTCCTGGTGACCGACTTCCTGCACCTCAACGGCACCGGGGCGAAGATGGCGGCGGACCTCATCGCCGGTTTCGTGAAGGGGGGGGAGTGACGTAGAATCATCCCTCTCCATGAAGCGAGGGGGATCGGGGGGGCGTTGCGGCACTGCCCCCCATCACCCGAACGGCGCGGGAAGCGGTGCCTAGGGAGCAGCGGTTCAGCCCTCGACTCCCCATGAGCGCCATCCGGCATCCTGCCCGGAAAAAAATCCATATTTCCAAAAAACGTTGCACTCTCCCGTATTCCCGGGGTATCAGTATGATTTTTCCGGGTGGCCCGGGCATCGACCGGCAAGGCCCTCCGGCGATGAAAGGATGGAATCGTCATGATGAGACCGACAGTGCGGCACACGATCAGAGCAATGGCGGCACTTCTGCTCCTGGGGGCCCTCTCCTGCGGCGACGCCGGCACGGCGGCGCTCCCCCTGTCGGGGGGGGCAGGCCTTCCGGCCACGGTGCTCGGATCGGGTGCCGTTACCGACGGCGGCACCGACTGGACCTACTACCTGCTGAGGCTCCAGGAGGAGGGGAAGGAGCCCTCCTATGCTATCTGGTTCCCCGCCGGTTCCGGGACCACGAGGCCGGCGGTGATGGTCACCATGCCCTACGAGGGTGTCACCTGGGACGGCGACACCCCGCCGGCGTCTGACATCCACGACATGCAGTACTACTTCCAGACGGCCCAGTTCTACCTCTTCCATGACTTCGGCGTACTGGAGGTGTTCGGCAGGTTCTACACCGGCGGGAGCATCGGCAACGAGGTGGAGGACATGGTGATGGGCCTGCAGTTCCTCGAAAACGCCTCCGGCGTCGACCGCGGCAGGATCGGCATCCACGGTGCCTCCTGGGGCGGCTTCGAGGCGCTCTATGCGGCGGCCAACGCTCCTGCCGGGGCCGTACCGAAGGCCGGCGTTGCCTTCTATCCGCCGAGCGACTTCCAGAGCCAGATGGGCTACATTGAGAACGGCATCCCCACGATCGCCGACGAGGCGATGCGCGCCTACTATAGCGGATTCTTCGTCCCCCACACCGAGCGGATCCGGGCCACCGTGGGGGACCCGGCTGACTACAGCGGGTGGACCGCAGACAACCTCCTCTCCACCCTGGCCACACCGTTCCTGGTGCTGCACGACCAGTGGGACTCCCTGGTCCCCTTCACTCAGTCCCAATACCTGGTGGATCATTCCGGGGGTCTCGTGGAGCCGGTGTGGTACTACCATCCCTCCCCCTACGACGTCACGGCCCTTGCCTCCTTCACCGGACACGGCGACCTCCGCGGGGGCTTCAGCTTCCCCATGAGCCATACCCTGGCCTACACCTATCTCACATCCAGGATCGCCGACCCCGACCAGTTCGTCTACACCCTCTACGACGATGCCGCCCTTGCTGACTTCATGAACTACCTGAGGGAATACCAGTGCCTCCATTCCAGGGACATGTCCTGGGCGGCGCCCCGCCTGCTGGACCTGGCGGACCCACGGGTGATCATGCTGGAGATCGACACCGGCGATTTCCAGTTCGGCGCCTCGGTGGTCGCCGCGGCGGTGAATGCGGAGTGGGGCACCTCCTACAGTGCCGCCGATATCGGCGCCGCCCTCGCGGCGGGCCTTCCGTCCTGTCCATGAGGGGCCCGTGCCGGCGCAGCGGCCGGCGGGGACCTATCTCTTTTTCCCCTGCTTCGCCACCCTGTCGATGGCGGCCTGCACCGCCGCCGGATCCCCCAGGTAGTTGTGCCGCAGGGGCTTGAGGTCCCCGTCCAGCTCGTAGACCAGGGGTATGCCGGTGGGGATGTTGAGTGCCACGATCTCGGAATCGGGGACCGAGTCCAGGTACTTCACCAGGGCGCGAAGGCTGTTGCCGTGGGCCACCACGAGCACGCGCAGTCCCGCGGATACCGCCGGGGCGATGACATCGTGCCAGTAGGGGAGAAACCTCGCCACCGTCTCCTTCAGGCTCTCGGCCCGCGGCAGCTCCCTCGCGTCGATCCCGGTGTACCGGGGATCAAAGGCCGGATGCCGCTCATCCGACCGCTCCAGGAGCGGGGGGAGCACGTCGTAGCTCCGGCGCCACACCTGCACCTGCTCCTCGCCGTAGCGCTCCGCCGTCTCCGACTTGTTGAGCCCCTGGAGGGCGCCGTAGTGCCGCTCGTTGAGGCGATACGACTTGTGCTCCGGGATCCAGCTCTGATCCATCTCGTCGAGGACATGCCAGAGGGTCTTGATGGCCCGCTTCAGCACCGAGGTGTAGGCCACGTCGAAGACGTAGCCCTCATTTTTCAATATCCTCCCCGCGTCCCGCGCCTCCTCTATCCCCCTCTCCGAGAGGTCAACGTCGGTCCAGCCGGTAAACCTGTTCTCCCTGTTCCATAGACTCTCGCCGTGTCTCACCAGTACCAGTTTATGCATTGCCGCTCCTCCGAACTTTCCTTTTAATGCAGCCGAGGCTGATATATGAATGTACCACGGGGGAGCCCCGAAGGCCAGTTTTTTATCCACACCTGACATTGTCGGGACACCCGGAATAAGCCACATTCATGTAGGATGCCATCGGGATTGCTACATTTCTGTAGCAGGATCCGGGCCGGGTGAGGGCGCATCTCTCAATGGGCGCCGAAAAATCGGCCCCGTTGGCGACCGCGGCTGGTCCCTTTTTTACATTCATGTTAACTCGTCCCTCTCCTCTGAATATTGGCACGGTCATTGCTATATATCCTTAACATGAAACTAATGGAGGTTTATATGAAAAAAGTAGTGAAATGCATGGCGGTTCTCATCATGCTGATGCCGGCCGCCTCCCCTCTGCTGGCGCAAGAGACCGCGGTCGCACCGGCGGCGACGATACAGCCGATAAACGTCGTCTGGACCCTGGTTGCCGCATTTCTGGTATTCTTCATGCAGGCGGGATTCGCGATGGTGGAGACCGGCTTCACCAGGGCGAAGAACGCCGGGAACATCGTCATGAAGAACATGTACGACTTCGCGGTGGGCTCCATCGTATTTTTCATCCTGGGCTACGGGCTGATGTTCGGCGACAGCATCGGCGGCCTGCTGGGAGGATCGAAGTTCTTCCTCTCCAGCGCCAGTCCCGGCAGTCCCGACGGCCTCTGGCAGTACGCCTTCTGGCTGTTCCAGTGCGTCTTCGCCGCCACCGCCGCGACGATCGTCTCCGGCGCCATGGCGGAGCGGACCAAGTTCGTTACCTACCTGATCTACAGCATGGTGATCAGCGCCGTAATCTATCCCATCTCCGGCCACTGGATATGGGGCGGCGGATGGCTCTCGAACCTGGGATTCGTAGATTTCGCAGGATCCACCGTGGTCCACTCCGTGGGGGGATGGGCAGCCATGATGGGTTCGATTTTCCTCGGGGCACGAATCGGGAAATACGGTCCCGACGGAAGGCCCAGGGCGATACCCGGGCATAGCATTCCCCTGGCGGCCCTGGGCGTGTTCATACTCTGGTTCGGCTGGTTCGGCTTCAACCCGGGGAGCACCACCTCGGGCGAAAACCTCTCCATAGGTTTCATCGCGGTGAACACCAACCTTGCCGCAGCGGCAGGGGCCCTCGCCGCCATGGCCACCATATGGATCAAGAGCGGCAAGCCGGACGTGTCCATGAGCCTCAACGGCGCCCTGGCCGGCCTTGTGGCCATCACCGCGGGCTGCGCCTCCGTCTCGCCTCTGAGCTCCATATTCATCGGCCTCATCGCCGGGATCGTGGTGGTCCTGTCCGTTGAGCTGTTCGACTTCGTGTTCAAGATCGACGACCCTGTGGGCGCCATCTCGGTTCACGGCGTGTGCGGGGCCCTGGGAACCCTCCTGGTGGGGGTCTTCGCCGAGGCGCCGTATGCCGGCGAGGGGATCAACGGCCTCCTCTACGGCGGCGGATTCAGGCTGCTGGGAATTCAGGCCCTGGGGGTTCTGTCGGTCTTCGCGTGGACCGTGGTAACCACCGGCATCCTCTTCCTGATTCTGAAACGCACCATCGGTCTGAGGGTCAGCAAGTCCGAGGAGCTGCGGGGCCTCGACATAGAGGAGCACGGCATGGAATCGTATTCCGGGTTCCAGATCTTCACCAATCAATAAGGAGGTCACCATGAAGCTGATAATAGCATATATACAGCCTGAGAAGCTGAACGACGTAAAGCAGGCGCTGTTCCAGGCCGATGTCAAGAAGATGTCCGTCACCAACTCCCTGGGGTGCGGGCAGCAGGGGGGATACCTGGAAACCTACCGGGGCGTCCCCACCGAGGTGAACCTGCTGAAAAAGATTCGGCTGGAGATCGCGGTGAACGACGATTTCGTGGATCCCACCGTGGACGCCATCATACGCGGCGCGGAGACGGGTAACATCGGCGACGGCAAGATATTCATCGTTGACCTGGCGGAGTGCATCAGGATCCGCACCAGGGAAAAGGGGAAAGTCGCCATCGGGTGAGACGTCACCCGGTGACGCAGGGAACGGATAGAGCCGCGTCGACGAAGGGTCGGCGCGGCTTCCGTTTCACCGGGGTACGCTTCGCCAGCAGCCGGGAGCAGCAGCCAGCCAATTCGATCGATCAGGACAGGGCGCGTCATGCTGGAGAGGGAATGCCTCTCTGTCATCGCCGCATCATGCAGGGGAGAGGGGCGCTTGGGTCTGTTGTATCATTCTGCACCGCATCCAGGAAGGCAGCGGAATGCAGGCGCATACCTCGTACGGAAAGCCCCGGAAGGGAGCCCCACGGCTGGTCTACCGTCTCGCTCCGGTGGGGAGCGGCGGCACCGTGATCCCCCCTAGGCCCTATGGGCCAGGGACATGGAGAGCCTCCTACGGCGGCCGTACAGATTCGCAATGTACAGATGTATGATGGAACAGAAAAATACGAAGGATGCGGTCATTGCTCTCACCTCCCTGATAATAGCGAGTGAGCAGTCACTCACTATTATAAAAATACACACCGAGCATGATTTTGTCAAGACTCCTTCGCCATTAATTTATTAATTTTTTCCATATGGTACGAATCCCCCCTCATGCCCCGGGGGATTGCCGGTCCACCCATTCAATAATCCAGATAGGACCTTGATAACGCCGGTTGGCGAGGCACCGTCATAGAAGTGCCGGCACCGCCGTGAGAAAACTGCTCGCGGATTCATCCGTCGCAGCATGACCCTCTTCACCACCCGGTGAGACGGCCTAATCGCCCGTCGCCCGGGACGAGGTGTGCATTCAGGCAAGGTGAAGATCACCGGTGGGGCAGAGAAGAGGGCCGCCCCGAATGGGGCGGCCCTGCATCGCTATCATCAATTGCTGTCCCATTTCCCCTGGGTCCGCAGCTCCTTCACGATACTCCTGGCCCTCTCCTTGAGGGTCAGATAGTCGGTCTTGGCGACGCGGTTCAGGGGCATCTCGCCTGACTTCAGTATCACCACGTGCGACGGCCTGGAGTAGGCGGAGATGTCGTCGCAGGCCCTCATCACCTCCTCCTCGGTCACCGTCTGACCCGGCACACACTCCACGAAGGCCATGATCCCCTCGGTGAAGATCTCGTGCTCGACCCCCACCAGGGCCACCATGGAGACCTGGTCCTTCAGCTTTGCGCTGATGTGCCGCTCCACGTCGTCCGGATAGACCTGGTAGCCCTTGGGCTTGATCACCATCTTGGACCTGCCGGAGAAGTGGAGGCCGGTCTCGTCGTAGAACCCCAGGTCGCCGGTGTAGCAGACCCCGTCCCTGGACACGGTCTTGGCGGTGTTCTCGGGATCCCCCAGGTATCCCAGGAATATCTGCGGGCCGGAGAAGCAGATCTCGCCGATCTCACCCTTCGCCTTCTCCTTGCCCGCGGTGCCGTCCGGGTTCATGGCATCGCGTATGCTGATGGGGCAGAGTGGGCTGTCAAATCCGATCCCCTGGGCGAGCTCATCCACACCGGCGTCGACGTTGGTGTAGGTGCAGAAGCCGGCAGTCTCGGTGAGGCCCAGGCCGGTGCCGATCCTCGGCGCCATCTGCTTCATCCTCACCAGGAATTCCTTGGGCACCGCCTGGCCGCCGTAGATGGCGAAGCGGAGCGACGACAGGTCGTAATTTTTGTACTCCGGAAGCTTCCATTCCATGTTGAAGAGGGCGGGTATCTGGCCCAACATGGTCACCCGGTGCTGCTGGATCGCATCCAGGCTCATCTTGGCGTCGAAGATATGCAGGATCACGAAGGTCCCGCCGCCGAAGACGCTCGATGCCAGCTGTTCGGTGGTGCATCCCACGTGGGAGGGGGGGAGGTTCACCAGCATGATGTCCCCCTTCTGAAGCTCGAAGGCGACGCAGAGGCCGATGTTCTGCATCATGATGCTCTCGTGGCACATCACGGCCGGCTTCGGCGAGCCGGTGGAGCCGGTGGTGAAGATGATCAGGCAGGCATCCCTCTTGTCCACCCTCCTCCTGGCCCGCTTCACCGCGCCGGTGATGAGGCTCTTGATGAAGACCGACTTGATGTCCTTCACGAAATCCAGTATTCCCACGGCCCCCTTCATGATCTCGTCCCTCTCCTTCTGGAACTGGACCCAGTGCTTCACGTATGGGGAGGCATTCATCACCTCCTGGATCATGGGGCGGAAATCCATCACCGGCGTCTTCCCCAGGAAAAAATAGGCCTTCGGCTTCATCTTGTCCATGCAGTACTGAATCTCCTTGGTCTTCAGCCGCAGGTCCAGCGGCGCCAGTATCGCCCCGATGCGCCAGCAGGCGTACATGAGGAAGACATGCTCCTTCAATAGGGGCAGGCTGGTGGCGACGATATCCCCCTTGCCGATACCGATGGAGAGGAGTTTCGCCGAAAAGGCCGATACCGAGGTGTTGAACTTCTTCCAGTCCACCTTCTCGCCGGTGTTGTGTTCTATGATGGCGATATCCTTCGGCTTCTCCCTGGCATACTTGGCCACGTAGTCGGCGCAGTTGGGAAGCATGGTTCGGTACATTTCTCTGCAGAGCTCGTCTTTTTTCGGATCCTTCATATTTTCCTCCAGGATAATGCCTGTTCGAGATCGTGGGTATGCCCCGGCCGCAGGAATCCTTCCAGCGGGGGCCGGTCCCCCTCGATTAATCCGGAACAGTCACGTTATCGTGTGAATATACACTACAACCGGCGGCGATAAAGTAAACCACTTTTCACTGAACCCGTTTCATTCGTACACAGAGCAGCCCTGTGCCTCAGAAAAAGAACGAGGCGCTCAGGGCCGTCAGCACCTGGCCGGTATAGTAGAAGGCCAGGTTGATGCGCCCGTAGCGCCAGTTGTGCCGGAACCGGTGCATGGCCAGGATCACATCGGATACGAAAAACATGATCGCCCCGGAGGTGATGAGCGCAGCCTGGGTGAAGTTGAAATAGGTGCCGTAGAAGGTCGATATCGCCCTGTTCACCATGAGGCTGATGATCACCACGTAGGCGAGGACCGGCACCTTCATGTCCCCCAGGCCGGGACGCAGGTACAGGTAGATGCCGACGGCGAGAACGGCCAGCACCAGGGCGCTCACCCAGTCGGAGCGGTGGAATCCGCTGAAGGCGGTGAAGACCACGATGTAGGCCACGTGCCCCAGAAGGAAGAGTACCAGGCCGATCCTGAAGGCCTTCTTCGAGGCGTTCATGAACATCAGCGCCATGTCGCCGCCGAAGGAGAGGAGCATGCCGGCCAGGAGGGCCAGGGTGTACTGCCATCGCCCGCAGGCCGAGGGGCACAGCGAGAGGAGCAGCACCGCCACCATCAGTGTGGAGCAGAGGGGCTTGGTCATGTAGATGCCCCGCTGGTTGCCGGCGAACTCGGCGCGATGGAGCAGGACCAGCATCACCGCCATAAGCAGGAACACCAGCGCATAGGGCAGCATTTGTATTGTCATAACAGACCTCCGTTGATGATATCGCATCGGGGGATGCTCATCGGCCCGTACCTGAGCAGGGCAACGGACGCCCCCGGCTGATGCCTCATGATGGATGCCAGCGTCTCCCCGGGGTCATCGGCGGGGACGAGGTGCGCCGCCCTGACCGCCTCATCCGGGAGGCCGCTCGTGAGATGTACCCTGGCGCGCACCAGGACCGAGGCCAGCTTCTGCACCTGCCACTGGTCCATGCGTGAGAAATGCGGCTCCCGTATCATTGCCAGCAGCGCCTCCGGCGTGTCGCGCATGGCCAGGAGGTCGGCGAAATCGCCGTGGGCCGGGATGCCGTCGTCGCATCGGGCGATGCAGATCACGTCCCCTCCGTCCCGCACGATGGAGGCGGCGGCGCAGATCCCCTTCACCGACTGGTAGAGGCTCTGGTCCAGGGGATAACCGCTGTTCGAGGTTACCACCGCGTCGAAGGGGGCGGCGCAGCGATAGATGGAATGGGCGGCGGCGAAGGCCGCGCCCTGCCGGTGCGACGCGATGACGTCCCCGCAGAAGACGCCGGTGATCCTCCCCCCCCCGTCCAGCGTCACGTTCACCGAGAAGTCCGGGGGCGCCAGACGGGCCGACGCCGCCGCCATGGCCTGCACCGGGTTTTCCTCCAGGACGCCCCAGTCGGCCATGGGATGGTCGATCATCTCCGGCCGGTGAAACCGCCGGATGGTGTCGATCCCGGCGATGCCGGGCATCACCGCCTTGGGCCCGCCGCTGAAGCCTGCGAAGAAATGCGGCTCGATGAATCCAAGGGTTATGCGTATGTCGGCCTCCAGGTACTCCCTGTTGAGGGTCACCACGGTGCCGTCCCCCAGGGTGCCGGCCGCCGCCAGGGCGCCGGGCCGGAAGGCATCGTGATTGACGCAGCGGAGGCCCCGGCACAGCTCCCGGCCCAGCATTGCCGCCAGCTCCCCCTCGGTGCAGGCCCTGTGGCTGCCGGTCCCGACGAGCACGGTGGCGTTCTCCCGGGAAAGCTGCGGGACCTCCTCCAGGATCGCGGGGATGATCCTGCCGGCCGGGAGGGGGCGGGTGATGTCGCTGGTGACGATGACCACCCGGTCCGAGGATCCGACCAGCTCACGGAGCGGGGGTGATTCCAGGGGGGCCCGCAGGGCGGCCCGCAGGGCCGCACGCTCATCGGACAGGGGGGCCGGGCTCCGCGGCTCGATCACCGTGGCCCCCGGCGGCAGGTCAAGCTCGAGGAAGCCCCTCCCGTAGGGAACAGAGACCTTCATATGGCGCCGTCCGATCGTTTCGTGGTGTCCCCCGCTTGCGGTCCCTTCTACCGGAAGATGATGTCCGGGTCGTTTCTCAGCGGTATCCGGTGATACCGGTACGTCGGGTACCCCACCATCATGCTGCCGAAATTACCGTGCCCCTCGGGGAGCGCCAACGCCTCTGTCATGGGGGGCCAGAACCTGGCGGCGATGTCGAAGTAGCCGGCCCAGCAGGCGCCGAGGCCCATGCTCATGGCGGTCAGCTCTAGGTAGGCCATGGCGATGGTGCATGAGCCCTGGCTCATGGGGTTGTCCTTCGGCGCGTGGGCCACGATGACGTGGGGGGCGCCGCGGCAGATCCGGTCCATGCCGCCGTCCCATTGCCGGACCAGCAGGTCCCAGTGGAACTCCGCCGCCATCGCCGGCTGTTCTTTTATCATGAAGCGCATCCAGTCCGCCACCAGGCCCGAGAGCCTGCGGACCTCGGCCGTGTCGTACACCACGAGCCACCGCACCAGCTGCGAGTTGTGCCCCGTGGGGGCGTAGCGGGCCGTTTCGATGAGGCGGGTGAGTGTCGTCCTGTCGACGGCCCTGTCCCTGTAGTTCCTGATGGAGCGGCGCGACCGGAAAAATTGCGACACCTGCGCCTCGGTCACCGCCAGTTCCTTCAGCACCGGCGGGCACTGGGCGGCGCTCATGTTTTCGTGGTCCAGGGCCCCATGGGGGCAGACGGCGACGCAGTGACCGCACCGCACGCAGAGCTCGTCGGCCTTCGACACCGGCACCGGGAACCCGTCCCTCCCCTCGATGATCACCACGGGGCATTCGGCGATGCAGGCGCCGCAGCGGGTACAGAGGCTGTCGTCGACGGAGAAAAGGCTCATGGGAACTCCTGCGGGCCGTGGCCCGCGTCAATATGTTTCCTTTATTGCACAGCCCCGGCCGCTCCTGTCAAGACAAATCCCTCTACCGGATTTCCACCTCGCCCCTCGCTGCGGGATAGGTGTCCACCATGTAGTAGGCGCGCGCCCGGCCTCTGAATCCCGCCCCCCCCATCTTCAGGGTCACGGCGGTGACGGTGCCGCTGCCGTCGGCCCGCACCTCGGTGGCGTCGATGTACTTCACCGGCACGGGGCGGCCCGTTTTCTCGCTCACCAGGAGAATGCCGTAGACATGATCCCGCTTCTTCAGGGTACCGCCGGCGATTGCGGCCGTGACGGAGTCACTGTTCGCGCTGAACCGCACCCGGCCGGCCCCCGCCGCGCCCCTGGTCACCCCCGCGCCGTGAATCCCGTAATCGGACCCGCCGGCAATGAACATGAGGCCCGTGTCCAGCTCGGACATCCCCAGGAGCTTGATGAACCACTTGTAGAAGTCGATCCTGTCGCACTCCACCACCGCGTTCAGGGCGACGCGGGCCAGGGCCGCCCCGCTCACCGGATCGACCCTCGTGGCGAGCCTGAAAAAGGCGATTGGCATGTCCCAGGCCCCGTTCATGTCCAGGAGTATGCCGTCGTAGTTGTAGAGGGTCAGGAGGCCCCCGTCGTAGTCCATCATCATGGGGAAGCGGACCTCCAGGGATGGGTTCACCACGGTCTCGCGCCCCCTGCCGGTGAACTTGCCCCCCACGCCCCAGAGGACCGCCCTGTTCCCCGAGCCCTCCACCGTGCCCAGGATATAATGGAGCGAATCGTAGCCGATCTGGTTATAGGACGGAAGGATTGCCGGGTTCGCCGGCGCCAGCCTGCTGATCTCCACAATGGATGAGGGATCCCCCTCCTTCACCGGCACCCTGAAGGGCATCGCCCCCGGCCTGCGGGGGGCCACCCTGAAGGTGAAGGTCTGGTTGAAGGAGCCCCCCTTCGTGCCGCCGAAGAAGAGGAGGCCGAAGCGCCGCAGGCGGTGGCGGTAATCCCCCCCGATCGTCACGGTGAGCTCGCCCCCCTGGGGCCCGGTCCAGGTCTCCTGCGGCACGATGGTGATGAACTGGTTGTTGGCGGAGGTATCCACCCTCCCCCTTGCACCGCCCTTGAAGCCAACCTTCACGGAATCCCGGATGATGGCGGTCTTCACCGTGTCCCCGCCCTTCCTGACGAAGAGCGTGAAGCAGAGGGGCTCGTTGGCGTCGATCTCCGCAGGCGGCCGGAGCTCCAGGCTGCCGAAGGGGCTCGTGTAGTAGAGGAAGGCCCCCTGGGCGGGCAGGTCCTCGCCGGCGCCCATTGAGCTCTTCGGGTCCGCATTCCCCCTGTCGCTGAGGGGGTAGTCGTAGGGCATGAAGAAGACACCGCCGCTCTCGCCGGCGATGTAA
>JAFGJK010000091.1 GCA_016929135.1 Spirochaetota bacterium
ATTACCGGCTTCATATTGGCCACCGGACGGCGGGTGATGCAGCGCACCGTTCCAATCTGGCGCGAGGAGGTGGCATCACTCGGCGATGACGAGGGGAGCGTGGCGTGGGCCAGGTCCGAGTGCAGGAGATATCACTGTCCCCACTGCGGGAAGCCACTTTTCCGGGGGGCCCAGCGCTGCAGGGCCTGCGGCGCCTCCGTGGCAGAGGAGCTCGACGGCACGATCTGACCGCTACCGTCCCTTGGGCGCCGCGGCGGCGCAGTGCGGTGCCAGGCGCCGAATCTCGGCGGCAATGTAGTTCACCGCTTCGTCGGACTGAGGGAAGAGCCGGTCCATGACGATGAATCCGTGGATGAGACCCTTGAAGCGCCGTGACGCCACCGGCACCCCGGATTCCCTGAGCCGCTCGCCGTAGGCCTCCCCCTCGTCGCGGAGGGGATCGAACTCGGCGGTGACGATCACCGCCGGGGGGAGCCCCTTCAGCGTTCCCGCCAGCAGGGGTGATATCCTGATGTCCTTCCAGTCGGCCTCGCGGGGCGCATAGAGCGACCTGAAGAACTCCATATACCGCTTCGTGAGGTAGAAGCCTTCGGAGAAGTGCTCATAAGACTCGGTGTTCATCGCGGAGAGGTTCGTCGCGGGGTAGATGAGTATCTGGCAGGCGATGGGCGGCCCTGACCTCTCCCGCGCCAGCTGCGCCACCGCCGCGGAGAGGGTTCCCCCGGCGCTGTCACCCGCCACGAAGATGCAGGAAGGGTCGCCCCCCATGGAGGCGGCGTTCCGGTGCGCCCACTGCACCGCCGCGTAGGCATCGTCCACCGCTGCCGGGAACCTGTGCTCCGGGGCGAGCCGGTAGTCCACCGACACAACCACGGCATCCGCATGCCGTGAAATTTTTCTGCACAGGTTGTCATGCGTGTCCAGGTTCCCCATGTAGAAGCCGCCGCCGTGGTAATAGACGATGAGGGGGCGGACCCCGGCATCCCCGGGCCTGTAGACCCGCACCGGAAGGCTGCCGCCGGGTCCCTGAATCCTCATGTTCACCACGTGTTTCAGGTCGATGGGCCGTGCCCTGGTGACGCGACCCTTCTCGTCGGTGATGCGCCGGTTTTCCTGTAGGGATATATCCCGCCGCAGCAGATTAACCTTCGAAGCCTTGATGTACCTGAGAAGCACCGCGGCCCTGGGATCAAGGCTGCCGTAGTCCGTAACGCTCCAGCGGCGCACCATGTATGCCGCCAGCACGGCAACGGCACAGAGCACCGCCAGGATTATAATGATAAGCCTTTTCATGGTACCCTCCCCGAGGAATACGATGCGGCATTGCGAGCCGTATCGATCGGCCGCAGTGTAGTATACGCGGCAAGAATAATCAATAAAAAAATGCTTGCCAATAGACGGTATCCCGTTATGTGGTTAAAATGCCCGGCCAGGGCTGGCGGAACGCGCTCCTGGCGATACATCGAGGCAGAGAGAGGCAACACCATGAAGGTAATGCAGGAGAGCCAGCGGTACAACGAGTACTTCGCGGAGGTACAGGGGTTCTATTCCAGCCAGGAGAAGAAGGAGGAGGTCGAGCCGATCGCGCAGAAGCTGAAGACCCTGCGGGAGATGCAGCATCTGTCGCAGGAGCAGTTCTCCAGGGTGTCCGGCATACCGTCCGACAAGCTCAAAATGATCGAGGAGGGCGAGATTCTTCCCGATCTTGGCACCGTGGTGAAGCTCTCAAGGGCGCTGAAGGTGGGGACCGGATTCCTTCTGGACCAGGAGAGCGGATACAGCTACTCCATTGTAAGGAAGGAGGACAGGAAGAAGATCGCACGCCATGCGGCAGGCTACAGGGATCGCCCCAATTACCTCTACCAGTCGCTGGTGAGCGGCATTGTGGAGAAGCACATGGAATCGTTTCTCGTGACTCTCACCACCGAGGAGGGGAGCGGCGAGCTTTCAAGCCACGAGGGGGAGGAGTTCATCGTGGTGATGGAGGGGGCTATCAGGGTGCAGCTCGGGAACAAGGAGGAGGTCCTCAACGAGGGGGACACCATATACTATCTCTCGAACATCCCTCATATTGTTAAAAACGAATCGAAGACCGACAACGCCGTGATACTCGCGGTGCTCTACACGGGGTAGGGCCTGCGGCCCGCACCGGCATCGCCATGAAGTTCAACGCGGTCATATTCGATCTCGACGGGACGCTCCTGGATACAATCGGCGACATCGCCGGCGCGGCCAATGCCGTTCTGGAGTCAATGGGGTTTCAGGCCCATCCGGTGGAGAGCTACCGGAGATTCCTCGGCGACGGTATCGAGGTCCTGGCGCGGCGCGCGCTCCCCGAATCCATGGATGATCCGGCCGACGTTTCCCGCATCGCCAGTATGATCCGGGAGGAGTACGGCAGGCGCTGGAGTGCCTCCACAGATCACTATCCGGGGATACGCTCGCTCATCGAGGAGCTGCGGGGGGCCGGGATCAGGATCGCTGTCCTGTCAAACAAGCCGCACGATTTCACCGTGCTCATGGTGCGTCACTACTTTCGGGATGAGCCCTTCAACCCGGTGATGGGACTGAGGCCGGGCGTTCCGAGGAAGCCGGATCCGGCCGCGGCCCTGGAGATAGCGGGCATTTTGGGAATCGAGCCGACCCGCTGCGTGTTTCTCGGGGATTCGGACAATGACATGCTTACCGCCGTGTCGGCAGGCATGTATGCCGTCGGCGCGGGATGGGGCTACCGCGGTGAGCGGGAACTTCTGGAGAACGGTGCCCGCACCGTGCTGCAATCTCCGGGGGAGCTCATGGAGCTCATGGGGCTTCGCTAGGGGGGAGGGGTTCACCTGCGGTCGTTCTATCCATGAATTTCTTCCTAAGTCACCGCTCCCTCGCCACTCCGTCTTCGTGTACCGGTGTATTTCTTGCTCCCCGTTTCGTTGGAGAGCCAGCATCGGCGATCTTCTCCATCACCATACTGCCGGCTCCGCCGTCTGAAGGGGAATACAGGGAGGGTGGGATGCATCGGCTCTGTCCCGACCCTCCAGGAGACCGTTTTAACGGTACATCCGGTCGATCGTCTCCCGGTATTTCGTATCGATGAACTTCCTCTTGATCTTCAGCGTCGGCGTCAGTTCGCCGGCATCCTGGGTGAGCTCCTGCTCCAGCAGGGTGAAATCCTTGATCTTCTCCACCTGGCCCAGATCGGCGGTGTTGCGGTCGATGATCTTCCGGTAGAGGCCCTTCACCCCTTCATGGGCCACCAGCTCCCCCCTGGAGCCGAAGGGGATCCCTTCTTTTCGCGCCCACTCCTCCAGCAGCGGAAAATTGGGGACCACAAGGGCGGTGATGTACTTCCGGCCGTCGCCGATGACCACGAACTGCTCCACCAGCAGCTCGTCGCCCAGGAGCAGCTCAATCTGCTGGGGTGATATGTTTTTACCGCCGGCGGTGATGATGATGTCCTTTATCCTGTCGGTGATGACGATGTAGTCGTAGCCGTTTTGGTGCTCGATCCTCCCGATGTCACCGGTCCTGAACCAGCCGTCGACGGTGAATACCTTCACCGTCTCTTCCGGCATGCCGTAGTATTCTCTCATTGCGTTCGTTCCCCTGAGCTGGATCTCCCCCTCATCGGATATCCTCACCTCCACCATGGGTATGACCGGGCCGCAGGCGCCGGGAATCCCCTTGTCGTCGAAGCCCACGCATACAGGAAAGAACTCGGTGAGTCCGTATCCCATGATGACGTTGATGCCGAAGCTCTGGAAGAATTCGTTGATCTCGGGAGCGAAGGGGGCGCCGCCCACGTGGAACACGCGGTTACGTTCGCACCCGAGGCCGGCCCTCACCTTTTTGATCACCAGCGCCTCGGCGGCCGCATAACGGAGCCTGAGGCCGATACCGGCGGTGCGCCCCTGCATGCGCGCCCGGTAGTGCTTCAGGGCGACGCTCCTGGCCCACTGGAAGAGCCTCCGCTTCATCGGGGGGGCCGTCTTCGTCATCTCGTTTATGGTGCCGAAGACCTTCTCCCAGATCCGGGGTACGCTGGTCATGGCGTGGGGCCGTACGGATCTCATCACCTCCACGAACATCTTCGGATCCGGGCAGTAGGCGATCTGGACGCCGGTGCTCATGCAGCCGTAGGACCACATACGCTCGAAGACATGGCTCAGGGGGAGCACCGCCAGGGAGACATGGTCCTTGCCCGCCCAGGGGAAGCGGATTACGGACGGGTAGATGCCGGCCATGAAGCTCCGGTGGGTGTGCACTGCCCCCTTGGGCTTGCCGGTGGTGCCGGAGGTATAGATGAGTGTGAGCATATCGTCGCTGTGCACATGCGTGAGCCTGTTCTCCAGCTCGAGGTCAAGGTCCGGATCACTCCCCTGAGCGATGAAGTCCCGGAAGTGGATGCTCTCGGGTCCGTCAATGCGGATCGCAGGGTCGAAGGCGATGATCATCGCTAGACCCGGCGAGGAGGGGAGGAGCGACCTCACGTTGTCGTACTGCCCCTGGTCCCCCACGAAGACTATTTTCACCCTTGCGTCGTCGATGATGTATCCCGCCTCTGCCGCCGAGTTGGTGGCATAGATCGGTACCGTCACGCCGCGGACCGCCAGGATGCCCAGGTCTGCCACCGCCCATTCCGGGCTGTTCTGTGAATAGATTGAGACCATGTCGCCCGGCGCGATCCCGTTTTTCAAGAGCGCCTTCCCGGTACTCCGGATCATTGATCCGAAATCCCTCCAGGAGAGGGATTCCCATCTTCCCTGTCTCATGTAGCGGAGCGCGATGTTCCCGTCGAATTCCTCCGCGCGCCGCAGCATCATGTAGGCCAGCGTTCTGTTGGATTCAAGATAGTCCTGAAATTCCGCGGTATGGTTCGTGGTCATGGTATTCGTTGCCTCCTGGCGTGGTGGTGCACCGCAGGTGCCGGTGTTTACATGATACTCAAAAAAAGCCTCATTTGACATGGGAAATAGAGAAAAATGGGGATGGGGGGAACACCATAATCGCCATGGGGTTTCTCGTCACTCCGGTGGGGTAATCCGCCGGGGCGAAGCGGAAAAAATCATTTGACGAAACCCTCTCCCTTGAAAAAGAATCGTATTATATTCGTCAGGAGGAATCCATGAATCTGAAAGAGATGTTCGATTTGAAGGGATCGGTCGCCGTCGTCACCGGCGGGAGCCGGGGTATAGGGAGGTTCATCGCCAACGGATTGGCCGAGGCGGGGGCGAACCTGGTGATCGCCTCGAGAAAGGTGGAAAACTGCGAGAATGCCGCGAAGGAGCTGGAGGCCAACGGCATCAGGGTGGTCACGTTGAAGTGCGATGTCGCCTCGGAGGAGGACGTGCAGAACCTGGTGGACACCACCATGAAGGAATTCGGCAAGATCAACATTCTGGTCAACAGCGCAGGCATCACCTGGGGAGCGCCGACGCTGGATTTTCCCCAGGACAAGTGGGACAAGATATTCGACGTCAACGTACGGGGCGTCTGGATGCTCACCCAGAGGGTGGCACGGATCATGAAGGACCAGGGGGGCGGAAAGATCATCAACATATCCTCTGTCTTCGGCGCCAAGGGATCAATGGAGGAGACGCACCCGGCGGTGGCCTACAATCCATCCAAAGCTGCGGTGAACCTTCTTACCAAGAACCTGGCGGTGAAGCTGGCGCGCTACAAGATCAATGTCAACGCCATCGCGCCCGGATTTTTCAAGACAGACATGATGATGTACCTGTTCAAACCTGAGATGAAGGGAGCGCTCGATGCGACCCTGGGGTTCATCCCGCTTCACAAGGTGGGGGAGGAGGACGACATCAAGGGGCTCGCAGTGTACCTGGCATCCCGCGCCTCGGATTACATGACCGGCGCGATCATACCCCTGGATGCAGGGCTGGCGGCCTTTTAACGCGGTGAAGATGAGTCGCGCTGCGCCGTCCGGTGGACGACGCAGCGCACTCCGTTACCTCTCAGTACTGCAGGCCCAGGATCCCCTGGCCGATTATGTTCCCCACAATGGCGATGGCGTAGAGGCAGCCGATGAATATCAGACGCTTCTTCGTCGTCTTCAGCCAGAGCATGAAGATGATGGCCACGAAGAAATGTAAATAGCCGAAGAAGAAGATGAGCCAGACACCTGCGAAGCTCCTGTACCAGAAGGGGTATTCCCACACCAGGTGGCCGCCGGCATTCAGCATGCACTCCACGACAACGCAGAAGATGGAGAATCCGATGGCCCAGAACCATTTTTCGGGAAGCCCGAGGATCTTCAGGTTCTGCTCCTTCGACAGTGCGTAGTAGTAGATGATCCCCGCGATGGTGAACATGAACATTATCTCGATGTTCCATCCCACCATGGTGCGCAGGGCGGTGTCACCGGGTGCGGTCCAGAAGGCAGAGTACTGTGTCAGGGCCATGACCCAGCCGTTCCATGTCTCGTTGATGAAGTCCATGCCGAAGAGGGTGAGACCGGCGAATACCGCCTCCCAGTTGCCGGTTTCCCGCGCCTTTCTGGTCTCCGTGGCGTAGATGTAGAGAACGATCGCCAGAAGCGGTATCACGTACCACTTGATGGTCGTGAGATCCCGAATGCCGTTGAGCGCATTGATCGTTGCGTTAGTCATAGATACCTCCCATGTGTTATATGCTGCAGCAGCGATGCCGCAAGGCCTGCCCCGCCCCGGTGCAGCGGCGCTGTCGGCCTATTTGCCCAGACCCTGTGAGATGATCTTCAGCCCCTCCCGGAACATTGTCGTGATGCCTTCCCCCTCCGGCTTCACGTATGCCTTTATCAGGAGCATCATGTAGACGGAAAAAAGGAATTCCGTCGCCCCCTCTATGTCCATGGCATGAAAGGTCTTTTCCCTGACACCTTGGGTGAGGATATTCCGGAGTATCCCCCGGGCCCCCACGTTGATGTCGTAAAATCTGTCCTCCCCTGGCGTCACGGTGAATATGTCCGGATCCCTCGATATGACCGCCAGGAGCTCCTGGTTGTCCCGGAGATACTGGAAAGAGCGTTCGGCCATGACCCTGAATTTCTCCTTGGCACCTTGTTCCATGAGGACCGCCTCGGCAATGGAATCCCTCCAGTGCCGGAGGGCGTTGCCCACCGTCTTTTCATAGAGGTCCTTCTTGTTCTTCACGTAGAAGTAAATGTTACCGGGCGTCATGCCCAGCTCACCGGCCACGTCCTCGATGGTGGTCTTCTTGTATCCGTACTGCGCGAAGAGCCGAAGCGCCGTTTCCAGTATCCTTTTCTCCCTGTCGACCCTAGCCATCCCGGTTGTCCAATAATTGAATAATTAAATAAAAATTTCAATTATTTAATTTGTCAAGCATTTTTCATATGCGTATAGTGACGATGGCGGTTTTCCATACATAAAAACTCACTTGCCGGGGTTCCCCTGGCTAGTGGGCGATAACAATCGGCATCAGTACGGGCGGCCCCGTGATGTTTTTTTCTCTCAATCCCGCTTTATGATTGTTTTTTGGGGTGGAACATGCTTGTCTATATTCTCCGGCACAACCTCAGACTGCCGGGCCGCGGGGGGAATGAAACTGGGATGATGCAGGGACATACGGAGGGGCTGCAATGCCCGGACCGGTGTAGCGGGCGATGGCAGCGGAAAGGATCACAATAGACAGCGAACATCGCGACAGAAAGGAATACCGCCAGCTGGTGCTGTCGAAATACACGCGCTTCACCTTGGTGGGCATCTTCGTGTTGCTCTCGGGGGTCTCGTACTTCATCTACGAGGATCTCTGCGTGAACGGACTGCCGCAGCTGTCGATCGTTTTCAGGCTCCTGCCCGCCGGAGCCGCACTGGTGCTCCTGGCGGCAATCCTCTCGCCGCTGCGCTCACGGACGGGACTCGTGATTGTTCTGTACTATTTCTGCCTGGGGTGCCTCATGGCGATGATGGCCGGGCTCATCGTGATCACCTCCCGCACGGCGAATTATCAGCTCTACGTGTACGGCACCGTGGTGGTGGTCTTCTGTGTCTACCTCTGCAGCCTCTTCGGGATGAAGTACCTCCTGCCGGTGTACGGCATTCCCATGGCGGCGGCGGTGCTCTTCCTTCTACTGGACCCCGCGGTGACCCTGGGGAGGATCATGATTCTGTCGAACCCCCTGGCGACATCGCTCGCCTGCCTGATACTGGCGGAGACGGGGAGCAGGATACGATACCGGGAGTTCCTCAGCGGCAAGATCATCGAAACACAGAACGCCATGTTGAACAACGAGCTCATGCTGGCCGGGAGCGTACAGCGCAACATGATCCCATCGTCGACGCCGAGTCTCAGGGATGTCGATATCGACGCCATCTATTCCCCCATGATCGGTATCGGCGGGGACCTCTACGACTACATAGAGTGCGGCGTCCCCGACACCGTGGGGATCTTCGTGTGCGACGTGTCGGGGCACGGGGTATCGGCCGCCCTCATATCGAGCATGGTGAAGGCAAACCTGAACGCCATCCGCGGCACGGATCCTTCGCCGCGCTGGCTGCTGCAGTACCTGAACGAACGGCTCGTTAACCAGATCGGCCAGTACTTCGTGACCGCCTTCTACGGCAGGCTCTCCGCGGGAGAAAAGAGGTTTACCTACTGCAGGGGCGGCCACAACAGCCCGTTGCTCGTCCGCGGCGGGACGGTGATCGAGCTCAGGGGGAAAGGGAGAATGCTGGGGGTCGTGAAGGACCTCGGTTTTGAGGAGATAGAACTGGATCTGAAGAAGGACGACAGGCTTGTGCTCTACACCGACGGACTCATCGAGGCGCGAAACGATGCTGGGGAGCTTTTCGGCGAGGCGCGGCTCGTCGACGTGATCGTGAAGAGCTTGCACATGGAGAACGCCGGTTTCGTTGAGGCCGTGTACCGCGCGGCAAGGGATTTCCAGAACCGGCAGATGTTTCAGGACGACGTGTGCATCATCAGCATACACATCCGATGACCGGTGTCCCGGTGCGGATGAAGATTCGCGGGGAGGTGGCGGTATGCGGGGGAGATGGACCGCAGATGAGGCCTGGGAATGGTACGATGCGAGGCCGTGGCTGGTGGGATGCAATTTCATCCCCAGCACCGCGGTGAACCAGCTGGAGATGTGGCAGGAGGAGACATTCGACCCCGTAACTATCGATCGCGAGCTCGGATGGGCCGCCGGCCTCGGCATGAACACCATGCGCGTCTTCCTGCACGACCTCGCATGGAAGATCGACCCGGAGGGGTTCAAGGGGCGCGTCGACAGGTATCTCTCCATCGCGCATGGTCACGGAATCGTCACGGCCTTCGTGATCTTCGATGACTGCTGGTATCCCGATCCGGTGCCGGGACCGCAGCCGGATCCTCGTCCCGGCATCCACAATCCGGCATGGCTCCAGTCCCCGGGGATACGGGCGGCGCGGGATAGGGGAGAATGGGCGAGGCTCGAGGCCTATGTCCGCGACATCGTCGGCGCCTTCGGCGCCGACGACCGCGTGCTCCTGTGGGACATCTACAACGAGATGGGGAACACATTCCTCGTGCACCTCTCGCTCCCATGGTACCAACGCCTCCCAACGCTGGCGGCGCACCTCTTCCGGCACCTCTGCCTGCCGATCCGCACGCTCCCCCTCTTCAGGGAGACGCTGCGATGGATCCGCGACGTGGGGCCATCGCAGCCGGTCACCGCGAGCATCTGGTTCATCAACGGCCGGCTGAACAGGGAGCTCGCCGATTCCTCGGACGTCATCACCTTTCACAACTACAAACCGGCGCGGGACCTGGAGCGGCAGATCGCCGGCCTGAGGGCCCAGGGGCGACCGATCCTCTGCACCGAATACATGGCGCGGACCGCCGGGAGCCTTTTCGAGACGTGCCTCCCCGTGTTCAGGCGGGAGAGGGTGGGATGCTACAACTGGGGCCTGGTGAGCGGCAGAACCCAGACCATATATACGTGGGCCGATCCCGGGGGGGGCGCGGAGCCGTGGCTATGGTATCACGATATCCTCCGGCGGGACGGGACCCCCTTCAGTGACGATGAGGCCGCAGTCATACGGCGGATGACCGGTTCGAGGTGATGATGACCGTCAAGGAGGGGCCGCTCCGTAAGGGGCGGCCGGGTGATGGCGGATCCGGGCGTATCGTGAAGGCGGTGATGCGCTCGCGACTTTGGAGGTGGGGGTCCGTCTGGTGCATCCTGATGCTCCTGACGTGTGAGAGCATTGGTGCCGCGAGCCCCCGCGATGAGGAGGTACTGGGGAAGATACGGGAGAAGGCCTTGCATATGTACACGAAGTATGACGGCGTGCTTTCCAGGCGCGACACCGTATCGAGGCAGTACGATTCCAGGAGCGGCAAGCTCCTGGCCACCTATCGAATCGTGGTGCTGCGAAGCGAATACTTCTATCGCAGGCCCACCTACGTAACCCTGCAGTATTTCAAGGACGGGAAGGAGCTGCCGGTGGACCAGTACAGATACAGGACAAGGCCGCCGGTGTATCCGCCCTTCGACCGGGATAACGACAAAAACTATACCGTGCGGCTCAAGGGGGCGGTGCTCCTCAAGGGCAGGAAGTGCTGGGAGGTGGAGATACTGCCGAAGGAGCGTTCGGCCAGGCACCTCTCCGGCATCGCCCTCTTCGACGCCGATACGCTGGACCTGGTCTGCCTCGAGGGGACGGTATCGAGTCTCCCCATCGGTGTCCGCAGGGTTTACATGAAGCTCTTCTTCAAGAGTCTTCAGGATGCCACGGTCATCAGCCACGGAGAGATCCAGTTCGATATACATGTCCCGCTGCTGTACCCTCACAAGAGGTTCGTGAACACTTTCACCTCAAGCGACGAGCGGCTCATACCGAAGGGGGGCTAGCGCTGGCCCGCATTCCGTGCCGTCAATGCCAGTGATAAAGCAGAGGTCACTGAAAAAAAAGTATTGTCACCAGATGACACCGCCGCATCATGTGCCTCGTCGAATTCTCGGGGCCGGACCGCGATGTGCCGGCCCCATCCATTCGGGGGTTTCATGAAAAGGGTGCTGGGAATCGATGTGGGGTCCATCGCGGTATCGGCCGTTCTTTTGGACGGTGACGGTTCCTTGGTGGACTGCGCATACTCGTTCCATGAGGGAAACCCCGAGGTGGCTCTGTCGGCCATGCTGGGTGAATTCGCTCTCGGCGAGATAGGGTGCATCGCCGCCACGGGTACGGCGGGGGAGATGCTGAAGGACCCCCGGCGCTACGATTCGAGGGTTTCCTTCATCACCGCAGCGCGGCACCACCACCGGGACATGCGGTCGCTCCTCATCGTGGGGGGGGAGAAGTTCGGCATGGCCCTCTTCAGCGAGAGGGGAGAGTACCTGAACTACCGGTCCAACACCTCCTGCGCCGCCGGGACCGGGAGCTTTCTGGAACAGCAGGCGAAGCGTCTGAACCTCAGGGGGATCGAGGAGTTCAGCGAGATCTCATTCGGGAACACCGGCAGCGTCCCCAGGATCGCCTCCCGCTGCTCGGTCTTCGCGAAGACCGACCTGATCCACGCACAGCAGGAGGGGTACTCCCTCGAGGAGATCTGCGACGGTCTCTGCTACGGACTGGCAAAAAACGTCGCGGACACCCTCTTTGCGGGCACAAAAATTCACGGACCCCTGGTCTTCGCCGGCGGGGTCTCCAGGAACCGGGCGGTGGCGAAGCACCTCTCATCAATGGTGGGGGCGGACATCGTCACCGGCACCCACGGTCACCTCTACGGCGCAGCGGGCGCCGCGTTGCTGGCCCTGGAGGACGGCTTCGACGCCAGGGATGGCATCCGCTCCGTCCGGGATATCGTGGTGCCGAAGAGGAGGGAAAAGATCTATTACTACGACCCCCTGGTCCTGGAGGGGGGGAGCTATCCCGATTTTAGCGGCATTGAGCGCTATGAATTCTCCTCCTCCCGCTATCACGGGACGACACCGGTGGAGGTGGACATCTACGTGCACCTGGAGGGGGGGAGTGAGCTGCCGGTTTACCTGGGGATCGACATCGGCTCCACCAGCACCAAGGCGGTGCTTGTGGACGGGGATGCCCGCGTCCTCGCCGGCTTCTACACCAGGACCGCAGGCAGGCCAGTGACGGCCCTCCAGACGATATTCGAGTGCATAGACGGGCTGGCGGTGGAGCGCGGCGTTGCGCCGCGCGTTCTCGGCGTTGGTACCACCGGGTCGGGGCGGAAGTTCATTGGGGAGATCATCGGTGCCGACCTGGTGCTGGACGAGATAACGGCCCACGCCAGGGCCGCCTGGGAGCTTGATCCCCGGGTGGACACCATCATCGAGATCGGCGGCCAGGACTCAAAGTTCACCACACTTCGCGGTGGCATGGTGACCTTTTCCATCATGAACAACGTCTGCGCCGCCGGCACCGGGAGCTTCATTGAGGAACAGGCGAAGAAGCTGGGGTGCCCCCTCTCACAGTACTCTCTGCGCGCCGAGGGCGCCAGGGCGCCCCTCTCCAGCGACCGGTGCACCGTCTTCATGGAGCGGGACCTCAATTACTATCTCTCAGAGGGGTACTCGGTCGACGAGATACTTGCCTCGGTGCTCCACTCGGTGAGGGACAACTACCTCACCAAGGTGGCCATCGAGAAGAACATCGGGGAGCGCGTATTCTTCCAGGGGGCCACGGCGAAGAACAGGGCGCTGGTGGCGGCCTTCGAACAGCGCCTGGGGCGCCCCATTGCGGTGTCGAAATTCTGCCACATCACCGGCGCCATGGGCGTGGCCCTGTCGCTGCGCGACGAGGCGCCGGACGCGACAAGGTTCAGGGGCATAGAGCTCTTCCGGGCGGAGATACCCATACGCACCGAGATATGCGATCTCTGCACCAATCACTGCAAGATCCGGCTGGCTGACCTGCAGGGTGAGACCGCCGCCTTCGGATTCCTCTGCGGCAGGGACTATGACACCAGGCGCTACGTGCGGCAGGAAGGGCTCTTCGACCTGCTGAAGGAGCGGCAGGGGGCCTTCGAGACCGTCCCGGTGAAGGACACCGGGGGGGCGGTGATCGGCATACCGGCGGCCCTCCATCTCTTCGAGGACCTGCCGCTGTGGCGTCGGTTCTTCTCGAACCTGGGGCTCAGGACGGTTACCAGCGAAGGCCTGCGCGACGCGGTCAAGGAGGGGAAGAGACTCACCGGCGCGGAATTCTGCGCACCCCTGACCGCCCTGCACGGCCATGCGGCCCACCTGGCCGAACGGTGCGACCACCTGTTCCTGCCGGTATACGTCGAGGAGCCGAAGGAGGTGAAGGACCAAACGAGAAACTACTGCTACTACACGCAGTACGCGCCGGCGGTGGTGACCCAGGCGATCGGCCGGGGTTTCCGGAAGAAGGTGCTCTCGCCGGTGGTGCGCTCCACCATGGGGAGTTTTTACCTGAAGCTGCAGCTCTTCAGGATGCTCCGGGGGGTGTCGGGCGGGCCATTCTCGTTCAGCCGGGTCTCACGGGCCTACGATTCGGCGCTGGCCTTACGCCGACGGGGGATCGAGCGGCTCCGGGAGATGTTCCTGCGGGAGCGCGCCGGTGCCACCGATGTGCAGGTGGTTTTCGTCGGGCGCCCCTACACGATCCTCTCAAGGGAGATGAACGGCGGCATCACCGATATCTTCTCAAGGCTCGGGATCACCACCTTTTTCCAGGACATGGTTCCGGTGCAGGGGGAGTGTCTCTCGGGGATCGACCCGCTTCTCAGGAACCTGCACTGGCGGTTCGCGGCGAGGATCATGGAGACGGCCCAGACGGTGGCGGCCGCACCCGGCCTCTACCCGGTGTACGTGACGAGCTTCAAGTGCACCCCGGATTCCTATGCCGTGGAGTACTTCAAACAGTCCATGGACCGGCACCGCAAGCCCTACCTGATCCTGCAGCTGGACGAGCACGATTCCTCGGTGGGATACGAGACTAGGATCGAGGCGGGTATCCGGGCATTCAGGAACCACTTCAGGTCTACGGGGGAGCACGGTGCGCGCGCCGGGGCGCTGGGGCTCTCAAGCATCGGCAAGAAGGGGCTCGCGGGAAAGACGCTCCTTATCCCCCGCTTCGACCCCATCACCTGTCGCCTCCTGGAGGGGGTGCTGAAAAAATACGGCCTGGACGCCAGGCTGGTGGAGGAGACGACCGACGCCATCCAGCGGAGCATGCGAATGAACAGCGGCCAGTGCATCCCCCTCACCATCATGGTGCAGAACGCCGTGGACTATATCGTGCGGAACAATCTCGACCCGGCATCCACCGTGATCTGGACGCTGAAATCGCAGCTCTCCTGCAACGTCGGCATGTTCCCGGCCTACACGCAGACGCTCCTGGAGGGATACGGGCGGGGGATGGAGAAGGTGGCGGTCTACGCCGGTGACACCATATTCCAGGACCTGTCGCTGTCCACGGCCGTGAACGCCTTCCTGGCCTTCATATTCGGCGGTGCCCTGAGGAGGATCGGCTGCCGCATCCGCCCCTACGAGACGAACCACGGTGAGACCGACGGTGTGATAGAGTGGTCAATCGAGACCCTCTACCGCGCCTTCACCGGCGGGATGTCTAAGGAGAAGGCCCTGCACGAGGTGGTGTCGCGATTCCAGCGGATACCGGCGGAGAGGACACGGCGGCCAAAGGTGGCCATCTTCGGGGACCTCTACGTACGGGAAAACGACGTCCTGAACCAGGACCTGATCAGGATCATCGAGGCGCACGGCGGCGAGGTGGTCACGACACCCTACAGCGATCTGGTGCGCATCGTCTCAGATGTGTATATAAAGAAGTGGTTCAAGGTGGGGAAGTACTCCGACGCGATTCTCTCCAGGGTGCTGACATGGGTCATCCCGGCGATCACAGGGAAATACGAGAGAATCCTGGCGGGGCTCGTCCCCCAGTACCGGGGGAACGGGAAGCGTCCCGAGGACATCCTGAGTATGTATCACCTGAATGTCTTTCTGACCGGCGAGTCCATGGAGAACATACTGAAGATAATGCACCTCAGGGAGAGCCATGACGACCTGGCCCTGCTGGTGCAGACCAACCCCTCCTACTGCTGCCCTTCCCTGGTCACCGAGGCGATGGCGGAGCGGATCGAGGAGATCACCGGCATCCCCATCGTGACGATCGAGTACGACGGCACCGGCGGGCCGAAGAACGAGGACGTGATTCCCTACCTCAGGTACCTGCGGCGTGAATTCCGGGGCTGATGCCGCGATACGGCGCTCCGGCCTGTCGAGAAACATCATCACCGAGCCGATGCGTACACGGCACTGAGGCCGGGGAACGGGGGATCCTGTACCCCCGGGTGCCCCTGCGGAGGACGTTTCCGCACTATAATATCATTTTTTTGTAGACAGGGATCAGCACTGTGGTAGTATTGAAGCGATTCCTCTGAACGGTTTTGTTCCTGATAGATATGTGGTGGCCGTCATGCCCGTTGTATGGGATTCCGCGCCGGGATCGGCGGGATGCCCCTGCAGCGGGGAATTCCGCCGTTGACCGGATGTATCCTATGGAGGTGTTATGAAACGGATTATCGACCTGCTCGCCGAATACAACGCGATGACGAACCGCGATCTGATGGCGATTCTGGACGCTGTCCCACAGGACCTGCTGAGAAGGATCACCGGTTCCTATTTCGGCTCGATCCTCGGCACACTGATGCATCTGCTGAACGTTGACCTGCTGTGGCTTGAGCGCATATCAGCCGGCAACGACAGGCTGCAGGTTGCGGAGATAGCAGGGGGAGACCTCCGGAAGGGGATCACCGCGCTGAACGACAGTAGGGATTACGGGCAGTTCAAGGAAATCAGGAAGAGGATGGATCAGTCGATTCTGGATACCGTGAAGAAGATGGATGAGGCGATGCTGGCGGCATCGGTGAGATACACGGATGCGCGCGGGGCGGCCCAGGAGAAACCCCTCTTCATCGTGATGCTGCACATGTTCAACCATCAAACCCATCACCGTGGTCAGATAACCGAAGTCCTGGACCAGCACGGGGTCGAAAACGACATCAGCAACATCTCCTGGAAGTTCTAGCGGCGGACGGAGCCTATCCTGCGGCATCGGCCGCTCCCGCCGTCTCACGGGCGAATTCGGCCGCCCTGCGCAGGTCCTCCGCGTCCGGATGCCCCGTCATCTCCTCGACCCGCTGCTTCCATTCGTCGTCCGGTATCTTTTTATGCTTCTTCACGAAATCATGGATCGCCGGGGCCAGGTAGCCCTGGCAGTCGAAGCATCCCAGCAGCCGTATCCCCTTTTCTTCCATCGACGACTGCAGGGTCTCCAGGCACTGCCCGTAATCTTCCCTGCGGTACACCGTTGCGGCGTGGGTGACGAAGCCCGCCACCGCCGTGTTCATGGACGCGGGGAGGCTCTTGAGTAACTCCTTCGCCGGCGCGGAGAGGTCGCCGGCATGGCAGGGGGAGCCTATGAAGAGAATGTCAAAGCCGGCCGGCTCGCCCGCGCCGAGCTCCTCGAATCTCTTGATCGTCGTTTCGTGGCGGTCCTTCAGGGAATCGTACATCGCCCGGGCCACCTTTTCGGTGTTTCCTGTCTGTGAAAAATAGGTCACCAGTATCTTCATTTCGGATCTCCTGTGATGAGCATAAACGATGTCATGAGAATACTATCGGGGGGAAAAAAATCAAGAGAAATACACGTCGGTTTTTTGCGTCCTGTCCGGTAATTGCAGTTGCATTTGTGGTCACCCTGTACTATCCTGCGGGAAACTCTGGAAGAGCGCCGCACGGCTGCCGGCGAGGTGCAGTTCAACGAAATAAGCGTGAAGGTGGTGTGTTATGCATGAATTGGTTGGCGAGATGCTGGGTACCATGTTTCTCATCATTCTCGGTGACGGGGTCGTGGCGAATACGGTTCTGGGAAAATCGAAGGGGGAGGGGGGCGGGTGG
>JAFGJK010000012.1 GCA_016929135.1 Spirochaetota bacterium
ATGGTCTTGCCGGTCCTGGGGGGCGCCACTATGATGGCCCGCTGCCCCTTCCCCTGGGGCGTCATGATGTTGACGATGCGCATCTCGACGTTCTCGCCGGTGGTCTCCAGGTTGATCCTCTCGTCGGGGTACAGCGGCGTCAGGTTGTCAAAGAGGACCCGGTGCTGCAGGTGGTCGGGATCCTCGAAGTTGACCGCCTCGATCCTCAGGAGGGCGAAAAACCGTTCGTTGTCCTTTGGCGGCCGTATCTGACCCGCAATGGTATCTCCCGTCTTCAGCCCGAAGAGCCTGATCTGGGACGGGGAGACGTATATGTCGTCCGGCCCGGGAAGGTAATTGTAGTTGGGGGACCGAAGGAAGCCGTATCCGTCGCTCAGGATCTCCAGCACCCCGCTGGAGAAGATCAGGCCCTTCTGCTCGGTCTGCGCCTTGAGGATCTCCAGGATCAGATCCTGCTTCTTCAATCCGGAGATACGCTCAACGCCCAAGTCCCTGCCAATATTCGCCAGCTCGCTGATCTTCTTCTCCTTGAGCTCGCCGAGATCTATCCAGTTCTCGGAATTCCGGGAGGTTTCTCCCCCCTGTTTGTTGTTGCTGCCGTTACTGCCGTTGCTCCCGGTCTCCTGTACGGTGCCGTTTTCCGAGCCGTTTTTCACCTTGCCTTCGGATCTGTCACCGTTCTGAGTGGACTGCGCTGTTCTTCCCATACTTCACCTTGTTGATAATTTAGTTAACTGTAAGACACAGTGTTATATTTCTGCAGGATATTGACCCAAGATATTCGGTTCCGGGATAAGATTCTGAATGCTACCAAATAAAAGCGTTAACGGGGGAAATCAGACGTACGCTACGATGGACATTATTGAACACCGTATAATTTCGTCAAGTAAATATTTAATTGCACCCCTCTGTGTAGAAAAAATAAACCTTCTTGAATGTACCGTCAGATGAAGAGCCGAAACATGAATCCCATGGAAGGCAACTACGTGAAATAATACAACAAATTATATGTCGCGTCAAAAAAAACATCGCGATATTCACTTTTTCTTTGAATTAATGGAGAGTTTTTTCATTCGCCCCTGAAGCTGTTTCACGCCCATACCGAGCGATCCGGCAGTGTCCTTGAGCGATGCGCAGCGCTCCAGGGCATTCTCTATGGCCTGCCGCTCCACCGACTCCAGCATCAGGGCGAGCGTCCCCCCCTCCCCGGCGGCGATCCCGGAAACCCTCCTCTGATCAGCGTCGTTCAGGCAGAATATAAGGTACCCGCTCTTCTTCTGATTGCTGGTCATGGGGACCTTCTCGTAATAACAGTTCAGGTCCTCGCTGAAAAAATTGTGCTCCCCCTCCCTGTCACCCTTCACCAGCCTGTTGCGGCGGGCGTCCCGGAAGGCCTTCTCCACGGCATGGGTGTCCACGTCGGCGCCGAACCTCTTCCTGTAGAGCTCCTCGAAATGGCTGTTGTAGAAGATCGTCCTGTGCTTCATGTTCAGCGCGTAGAGCGCCCTGGGGATGTGCTCCAGGATCAGGTAGATCATCCATTCCAGCACCTGTTCTTCCTTCTGGGACGCCACATCCTGGGGAGCGTCCTCCCTTTCACCGCTCTCCGCGGCGGTGAAGAGCTGGAGCCTGGACCATCTCCCCTGGACCTCTCCAAAAATATTCACCACGATGAACTCGCGCACCTTCCCGTAGGCCAGGAGGGAATCCAGCGGCATGCGCGCGGCTATCTTGGTGATGAACCCGTCGATGGCGAGCTTTTCCACACGCGCGATGTCCGAGAGCTCGGAGATCACGTCCTCCTTCTTCAGGATGCCGATCAGGACACCCCGCTTGGAGACCACGGGGATGATGGGGACGTTATGCTGGTAGAAGAGGCGCACCAGGTCCTCCGGCCTCTTTCTGGAGGGGTCATAGGGGTTCTCGTCGAACTTCAGCTCCTCCTGTCCCTTCGGGAGGCTTTCCTGTTCCTTATCGGTCATGCAAACCCCAGCACATCGAACATGGTGTAGAGCCCGGGTCCCTTCCCTGCTGTGAACTCCATGGCGATCACCGCCCCCCTGGCCAGGTTTTCGCGGCTCTGGGCGCGATGGGTGAGCTCAATGCGCTCCCCCTCCCCGCAGAAATAGACGGTATGCTCGCCCACGATATCCCCCCCGCGCATCGCCATCATGCCGATCTCCCGCCCGGTGCGCTCGCCGGTGATCCCCTCCCTGCCGTAGACCGGCGTGCCGACCCCCTCAAGGCGGGACGACTCGTTGACGATCTCCATGAGCCGCTTCGCGGTACCCGAGGGGGCGTCCTTCTTGAAGCGGTGGTGCGCCTCGAATATCTCGATGTCGTACCCGGCGGGGATGCTCCGCGCCGCCAGCTCCACCAGCTTGAAGAGCAGGTTCACCCCCACAGACATGTTCGGCGAGAAGACCACCGGTATCGTCCCGGCCGCCGTCTCAATGGCCCTGCGATCCGCTTCGGACAGGCCGGTGGTGCCGATCACCAGGGGCGTTTTGTGCGCCACGGCCCTTTCCAGGAGGGCCATGGAGCCTGCGGGGGATGAGAAATCGATCAGCCCCTCCAGGCTGCCGTAGTCGCCGCCGGCAACCGTCGTTATCTTCATGTCCGGGGGCGCGCCCTCGGCAACGCCGGAGACGTCCTTTGCGAGGAAGGGTGAGCCCTCCCCCTCAAAGGCGCCGCCCAGGAGGTGGCCGCGCTCCGCAAGCACCCGGGCCACCGCCCTCCCCATCCGTCCGCCGATGCCGCACACGCCTATGATCATCGCTCCCCCGTACGATATCGCTGCGGGTCGATCCCGCAGCTTTATGTTATTTCAGCAGCCCGTACCCGGCCAGAACCGCCTTGAGCCGGTCCCTGTTGGCATCGCTCAGCGGGGTCAGCGGCAGCCGGAGCTCCGGCGTGCAGTGCCCCAGCATCGCCATGGCCTCCTTCACCGGTATCGGATTCGTTTCAAAGAACATGGCGCGGCAGAGCGGCAGGAGCCGGTAGAACAGCGCCCTGGCTTCGTCGATGCTCCCCCCCTCGTACAACGTGATGACCCTCTTCACCTCGGCGGGGAGGATGTTCGACAGGACCGAAATCACCCCCCTCCCCCCGATGGAAAGGACCGGCAGCAGCAGGTTGTCGTCGCCGGAGAGGATCGTCAGCGAATCGCCGCAGAGCTCCACGAGGGCCATCATCTGGTTAATATCGCCGGAGGCCTCCTTCATGGCCCGTATGTTGTCGGTGCGACTGAGGAGCTCCTGCACGCTGGCCGGCTCGAAATTGACGCCGGTCCTGCCGGGGATGTTGTACAGGATCACCGGCACCGTGATGGATCTGGCGATGGTTTCGAAGTGAACGATCAGCCCCCGCTGCGTCGGCTTGTTGTAATAGGGATTCACCAGAAGCACCCCGTCGACCCCCGCCTTCTCCGCCTCCCTCGACAGCCAGACCGCCTCCTTCGTGGAATTTGCTCCGGTGCCGGCAACCACCTTCACCCTCCCCTTTACGATGGTCACCGTTTTCCCGATGAGCTCGATGTGCTCCTCGAAGGAGACCGTAGAGGATTCGCCGGTTGAGCCCAGCACCACCAGGCCGTCGACGCCCCCCTTGATCTGCTGCTCCACGATTCTTTCGAAGGCGGCCAGGTCGATGCTCCCACCCCTGAAGGGCGTGATGAGCGCCGTATAGACTCCGTTAAACATACAAGGTATCCCGCTCAATGTAATATACTCCCCCGCTGCGCGAGCCGGGTTATGGTCAGGCGCGTTGCCGCTATTTCGCCACCGGCACCGCGATCTCCCGAAACTTCTCCAGCATATGCTCCCTGGAAAATTTGCCGCCCGGGAAGTCCGTCTTGAATATATAGAGCATCAGCACCTGCTTCGCCACCAGCGGATCGATGTCGGCGGCGTAGCCGCGGACCTTCACCCAGTCCTTTCCCCAGAGCATCTTGATCTTCACCCTCTGCCCCTTGACGAGGCTGTCATCGTTGACGGTGACCGTACTCTTCATTATATAGGTCTTGCCCTCGTACTCCTTGAGGGCCCGCTCCGCCTCATCGCCGATGAACTCGTCGCATGCCACGACAAGCGACGCGGCGGCCACCGCGGCGAGCGTCAGACCCCGAAGGGCCGTGATTCTTCTCCGGAATGAACGTTTCATGATTCTCCCCTCTGGATGCGATACTGCCATGATGGGCGACCGCTCCTCGATCATGTCAAGGATTTATTCACCCGTCACCCTATTTATGGTACGCCACTCCCTGCCCCGAGGCGATCAGCCGGTCTTCGGAGCCGCGCACCTCGATGCTCCAGACGCTGACCTTCCTCCCTATGTTCACCGGGGTCGCCTCAGCGAATATGCGCTCGCCGTCCGCAGCCGCCGCGATATAGCTGATATTGAAGCTCACCGCCAGCGCCATGGTGCCGGTGGAATTGGAACCCACCGCGAAGGACTGATCGGCCACGGCATACACAAGGGCGCCGTGCGCCCGCTCCACCGCATTCAGGTATTCCGGCCTCACGGTGACCGCACAGCGCGCGTAACCGCTGCGGACCTCCTCCACCGTAATCCCCAGAAACGTGGCGAGGGGATCCCTCCCCACCACCTCCCGTGCGTATCCCACCGGGTCGGTCATCATGTCCGGTATCTTCATCACCCTCCGCCGCTACAGGGAATAGAATTCCCGGATATCGCTCCCGGTCGTCAGGCTGTTGTCCTGCTCGTCGATGAGCTGGTTCCTGTATTTCATGACCGAGATCACCTCCTGGGTCTCGATATGATGAATCGTTTCCAATCTCTTCATCTCCCCCAGAAGGGAGCGGTACTGGTCGTAATCGGAGACGATGACCTCCACCGCGAAGGAGGTCTCCCCCTGCACGTGCAGCACCGAGTGGACGATGCCGCTCTTCCCCAGGAGTTTCAGCAGGTTCTCGTCGTGGTGGGGATTGTCTATCTTCATGAAGAAATGATACCGCGCCTTCATCTCCTGGTAGTCCTTCAGGGAGAATCCATCCTTCTGCTTGTGCACGTCGATAATCCTCTGCGTCTGCATCGATTGCACCGCGGGGAGTCCCGAGGGGAGCTTCACCGATTTCAGACGCTCGATCCAGCGGCTCAGCTGGGGTTTGTCGTCGAAATTCGTGTCCATCAGGTAGCTGTGGCGCCCCATGATGTGGAACAGGGATATGACATGGCTGTCGCGCACCAGTATCTTCAACAGGTCCCCGCTGTCCCCCCAGTTCTGGACAAAAACCAGGGCATGAATCATCTGATCAGTCATCGCACCCTCCGCGGCATTGGGATTTTTCCAGTTACCCCCTATTTACCATTTCGTCAAGAGATTTCTTTGTTCCACGATTCCCTGGGGGGATTATAGTATCCGAGTCGCGTGGCCGGGGCACGGCGCCGCAGCTCCTCCAGCAGCGCCTCGATCCCCAGGGGTGTCGATTCCCGGAATCCGATGAGATCCAGGTAGTAGTCCGGGTCGATATTGAGGTTCCGTGTCTGAATCATCGACGCGGGGACGCGCTCGAGGAGACCGAAGAGGGATTCCGCCTCGGTCTCCATGTCGGTAAATCCGGGCATGAAGAGGAGATTCAGCGACAGGAAGATATTCGCCTCCAGAGCCCGCTCCATGGTGGCCAGGACGTCCCGGAAGGCGTAATTCCTGGGGCGGTAATAGCTGGTATAGTAGGATTCCGTGGGTGAATTGAGACTCACGCGGATGGAATCGAGGCCGGCATCCATGAGGAGTCCCGCCGCCTCCGGGAGGGAGCCGTTGGTGTTCAGGTGTATGGTCCCCCGGTCGGTCTTCCGGCGCACCATCGATATGGCCCGGGCCAAGTCAGGTGCGCGGAGCAGCGGCTCGCCCTCGCATCCCTGACCGAAGCTCACCACGGCCTGCGGCACCCGCTCTATGTGGTGAAGCATCACCTGGGCGATCTCCTCAGGCTCCGGAAGGAATTCCAGGCGGTGCTGCGATGGGGAGAATCCTGACGACACCTCCTGATGCGACAGGCATCCCAGGCAGCTGGCGTTGCACGCCGGGGTCGTGGGCACCGGCGCCTCGTAGCGGCTCAGGAAGAAATTGCGCGCGCAGAGGCAGCGATACTGGGTGGCGCAGTGGACCAACTGCGACACCAGCCGGTTTTTCGGGTATCCCCTCTTCATCTCCACCACCGCCGCCTCCAGGGCCGCCTCGTCCCGGTGGATCGATGGGTCAGACCGCGGATCCGGATCGATGCGCAGCCCGGGGACCACGAATCGGCCGCCGCGCACCGCCACGCCGGCGTAGGCCCAGAGGGTGAGTGTGCGGGCGTCCCCTTTCTTCCTGAAGGCGGGAAGATAGGTGCGGAGATATCCCGAGGGGAGGAATGCCGCCACCGCCCAGATCTCGTCCCCACCTGGGGAACTGCTGACGGCGCGGTACTCACCTCCCCGCCGGTCGAGGCAGAGGGGATGGCGGTCCGGAAGTGAAAAGAGGTGGCTCCCCTCGGGGAGCGGGATGCAGTCGCCGGGCCTGGCAGCCAGGAGACTCCTGCCGGAACGGAAGACAGCCCCCCGACCGGGATAATCGTATACGCTCCCCTCCGGGTCGGCAAAGGCGAGGCTGAGGCGCTGCTTAGTCCTCACTCCGCGCCCCTCCGCTGCAGCGTACGCTCACGCTGGCGTATCAGCACCGTGAGCCGCCGCTGTTCCTTTTTCATGCGACGGTAGTCCCGGTGGGTCCGAACGGCGGCGATGTCGAGCCCCCTGGCCGTGAGATCCGCCTTGAGCGCAAGACGCCGCGCCCGGACCTGGCGCCACAATTCCCGGTAGCGCGCGATCTCGTCCCGCAAGTCATCTCCCCTCATGAGTCCCGTCCCGCGGCGGCCAGGATCGAACGCACCATTAACTCGCAGTTTTTCTCAATTTCTCCATTTTTATAGAGTTCAGATATGGCCGCCAGGGAGGTACAGCCGGCCCGGATGCACTGCGCCGCACTCTCCGCGGTGATGCCGCCGATCCCCACGATGGGAATGTCGATTTCCGCCTTTATCTGCGCTATCACATCGGTGCCGATGGCGGCCAGGGGCCCGCCGGTCTTGCTGGTGGTGCCGAAGAGGGGTCCGACGGCGATGTAATCGGGGGGATCAGCTGCGGCGGCCCGTGCCTGTTCCATCGAGCTGATGGAAAGGCCCACGATCATGGCATCCGGCAGGATCCGCCGCGCCTCCCGTACCGGGAGGTCCTCCTGGCCCAGGTGCACGCCGTCGGCCCCCGCCAGCGAAGCGATGTCGGGGCGGTCGTTCACTATGAAGAGCGTCCCCTCCTCCCGGCACACCCCCGACACCGACACGGCGGTGCGATAGAATTCCCCGGACGGCGCATCCTTCATCCTGAGCTGCAGCACCCGGGCGCCGCCGTTGATCATTCGGCGCGCCGCCGTATCGTAGGCCCCGGTGACGAAGGCCGAATCGAGTATCCCGTAGAGCGAGCTCGCCAGCTGTCCGAGCCTCCCCCCCCTCGCCACTGCGAGCACGATCTCCCTTTCCAGATGGTAGAGTGAAAACCGGATCTCCTGGAACCTCCCTGACGCCCCCCGGGCCTCCGGGAGGACCTTCGAAAGCTCCTCGAGGGTGCGCACCGCCTCCATGGACCGGTGCAGATTGGCGCGGAGCGCCTCCTCCGGCGAGATCCTCTCGTCCGCCGCACCGGCGGCCACGAACTTCTGGCCGTCCCCCGGCACATCCCTCCCCTCAAGGAGGTCATGGTAGGGGAAACATGACGCCGCCGCGGCGATGTCGTGCCGCAGGCCCTTCAGCTTCGAGGAGAAGGTGGCGGTCCGGTAGTGGAACCGGAGAAGGTCCTCTCCCACCCTGAGCCCCTCCAGGGCCCTGTTTAGGCAGGCGTCGATCACCGAGTAGAGCCCTTTATCCATGTGTCCGTCATCCCCTCCATTCGTGGCGGGGCATCAGCCGCCCTCTCCACCCCTATGGACGATGACCCCGTTTTTTTCAACAACTTCTTGCCCATGAGCCTCAGCGCCGCCGGATCCCCTCCACCCGAGATTCACCGGCACAATCGGGGCCGCCCCCCCAAAGGCACAGGGCCAGTGCCGGCACCACCACCGCGGCAGTCTCGGCCCGCAGGCAGGTGACGCCGAATCTGAGGGGCAGCCATCCGCTGGCCGAGGCCCGTTCGATCTCGGCAGGGGAGAAGCCCCCCTCGGGGCCCACCAGGATCGCCGCCTCCGCAGCCCCTCCGGACGCGAAGTCGCGGCAGTCCATCGCGGCGGCCGGGTGGGCGATGATCCTCACGCCGGGAAAATCCCCATCGACCACCACCTGGAAGCCCAGGACCTCCCCGATGGAGGGGATCCCTGCGCGCATGGACTGCTTGGCGGCCTCGGCGGCGATACGCTCCCATCGCGCCCCCCTGGCCTTCCCGTCCCCCCGCGGCACCGGCACGGAGCGTTCGGTCTTTACCGGGATGATCCGGTGCACGCCCACCTCGGTGGCCTGCCGCACCGCCTGGTCGAAATTCCCCCCCTTCAGGAGCGCCAGGCAGAGATCGATCCTGAGGCCCGGCTCGTGCCCCGGCGTCTCCTCGAGCAGCTCCGCCTCGAGCTCCTCGGTGCCGATCCTGATTATTCTCGCGGTGATGAGGAGCCCTCCGTCGCTCCGGAGGGTGATTCGGTCATGAACCCGCACTCGCCGTACCGTCGCCAGGTGGCGGAAATCCTCCCCGCCGATGACGCACCTGCCGCCGGTAATTTCAGATGCCCTGACAAAAAACTGCGGCATCTACTCCCCCATCTTTTCCGGTCTGAAGATGTCCTTGCTGAATTCCATCTTGTCGTCGAACTCGTGAAAGCTCAGGATGGTTACGGTCCCCTGGCGTATGTTCATCATGTCGTAGCGGACCGGGATGATCACGTCGTCCTTTTCCTTCACCCTCACGATGTTCATGAACTTGAAGATCGCGTTGTCCTTGTCGTGGTAATCGATGCGAAGGGGGATGAACTTGTCCTTGGAGACGAACATGGTGAGATATCCGTACTCCCCCCCCTTGAATATGGGCTTCAGCTTCAGAACGTAGGCCTCGTTGCTCTTGTAGGTCGTGGTCTCCTCGATGGTGGCGGTGAAATTGCTCTGCATGTCCGCATTGGAGAGGTCGATGTAGAAGAAATTCGTCGAGAGGAGCGTATCATACTTGTCGATGCCGGTCTTGTGATAGAGCTTCAGCGAGTGATTGTTGTAGACCCAGACATCCTCGCCCCTCATGTTGTAGAGCACGTTCAGCTGTTCGCCACGATCCCTGCTGCTGAACTTGAAGAGGTAGTCGTCCCTGGTGATGCACCCCTCCAGGTCGATGACGGTGGACCTGCCGTCCGGGGTGATATGCTTCAGGCGCCCCTTGATGAGCCCCCGGGGATACTCCAGTATCCTGTCCACCCTGGCCAGAATCCCCTGGGCGGTGATCTCCACCTCGCGCTTCTCCTGGGCGCGCGCCGGCGTCAGGGCCACCGCTATCAGCGCAGCGCAAAGGATCAACACTGTTGTATGCCGCATGCTTCCCCCGCTGCCGTGTTCAATGATGCGCGCCTGCACCCCCCTCATATGCAGGAGAAATGTCCCGCGCTCAGCGCCATGAATGCTGACTGACCAAAAATAATCAATAATAATGTAAAAAACAAGCAAAAACGGCCGGGCATCGACCGGAGCCGGATCATTCTTCTGAATAATAAAAGGTATCTTCTCCCGGAGATCCCAGGTCGGGCCTCAGGCGCCTCGCTTCGTGGAGGTATACATGGATCATCTCCCTCTGGGGCCGCTCCGAGTTCACGTGCAGCAGCACTCGGATGCAGCGCCCCAGGCCCCCCGGGACGGCCATCTCCCGTGTGCAGAAGAGGGGCGTGTAGATCCATCCCAGATCGCGAGCCGCCACGGCGGGAAATTCCGCGTCCACGTCATCGGTGACGGAGAAGACGGCCGAGGCGATATCCTCTACCGCGATGGAATTTTTCTCCACCATGGCCCGGAGCAGCTCCGCTGTTTTCTCCAGAATCTCCCCACGGTCGTTTCCGGAAACCGTCGTGGCACCCCGTATGCCCCGCACCATCATCCGTCGCTCCTGGCGATGTCCGCCCCCGCACCCTTCATCAGGTCGAAGAAGTTCGGGAAGGTGACCGACACCGATTCGGCCGTGTTCACCCTGGTGGTCCCCTCGGCGATGAGCCCCGCCACGGAGAGGGCCATCGCCACCCTGTGGTCGCCGCGACCCTCCAGTGCGCATCCCCTGAGGCCGCCACCGCGGATCACGAGGCCGTCCGGAAGCTCCTCGATGCGGGCCCCCATCTTTGCGAGTTCGCTGCGCATCACCGCGATCCTGTCGGTCTCCTTGACCCTCGCCTGGGGGACATTCACGAGCCTGGTCTCGCCGGAGGCGGCGCACCCGGCCACCGCAAGGGCGGGCAGCGCGTCGGGGATGGAGTTCAGATCAAAGGTGCCGCCGGTGAGCCCTTTCCCCCTAATGATGATTGACCGCTCGCCCAGCTCGATCTCGGCCCCCATCCCCTTCAGTATGTTCACCACCTCCCGGTCCCCCTGGGTGTCGTTGAAATCAAGGCCCTGCAGGGTGAGCTCGGAGCCGGTGATCGCAGCGGCGACGAGGAAGAATGTGGCCGACGAAAAATCCGCCGGTATCCGCTCCCGGAAGGCGCGGTAGCGCTGCTTCCCCTTCACGTTGAAGGCCCGGTAGTCCCTGTTCTGGTATGAGATGCCGAGCCTGTCGAGCCATGCCATGGTCATATCGACATAGGGCCGTTCGTTCAGGAGCGGCACGTGGATATGCGTGTCCCTGTTTGCCAGCGGCGCCGCCATGAGGAGCGAGGTCAGGTACTGCGACGTCACCGCCTCGATCCTGGTCTTCCCCCCGGCGATCTTCCCCTTCACCACCACCGGGGGAAGGCCGTTTCTCCTGGTGGATATCACCTCGCCGCCGAGACGGCGGATCGCATCCCCCAGGGGGGCCACCGGTCTGTTCCTGATCTGGGCGTCCCCGGTAAAGACGGTGTATCCCTCCGCCAGGGCGGCAACCCCCATGCCGATATAAAGCGATGTCCCGGAGTTGCCGACGTCCACCACGTCATCGGGCACCGGCACCGAACCGCCGATACCGTTGACACGCCAGACCCCCTCCTGGCGCTCCACCCTCGCGCCGAAGCAGGCCACCATGCCGGCGCAGGACTCGGTGTCGGAGGAGACCAGGGGCTCCTCGATCACCGACTCCCCCTCGGCGAGGAGGCCGAAGACCAGGGCACGCACCGTGTGCGACTTGGAGCCCGGGATACGGACGCCCCCCCCCAGGGACGACTTCTGGATCACGAATTCCATTCTCGACAACCCCTCTCAGGACGCATTGCGGTCTACTCCGGCTTCCGACGCCTGAACAGGCCGATGAAATATGGCTCGCTTAAAACCCCATCTGAATAACTGTAGAGCGATTCCAGTGCCCCCCTGTGGCGCTCCAGGACCTCCCCGGTCATGGCCGCCGTTCCTCCATAGAATTCACACAGGTGCGCCGTCCTCTTCGCCAGGTCCCCCTCCAGCAGAAGCGTCTCGGATTGCACGCAGGTAAACTCGTTCAGGTCCATCACCGTCATGAGATCTTCCTCGATGTAATAATCAGTATGCAGGGGGTGCAGCTCCCGCATCATCTCGTCGTACTCGCCCTCCAGGTCCTTTTCATGGAGCACCACCTGCGCCAGGAAGAGGATGCCGTCGAACTGGAGCGAGCGCCGGAACTCGTCGATCACCGGACCGGTCTCCAGGATGTCAAGCATGTCGATGCAGACCAGCATGTCTGCGGCGTAATAATCGACGGGAAAATTCTTGAAATCGCCATTGATGTACCGGACCCTCGCGAGGGCCTCGTCGTTTCCGTGGCGTTCATAGAATTCCATGAGTAGAGTGAGGGAGGGTTCCACCACGGTGATGATTCCTTGAAACTCCTGGGCCAGGCGCCGCAGCAGCGAGCCGCTCCCCAGGCCCGACTTCACGATCACCCTGGGCCGGTAGGACTGAATCGCCTCGAGGAGGCGCCGGAATATCTCGTCCTCACGCTTCTGCGGCTCCACGATGCAATTCTTGCGGTGATCGAACTCCAGGAATCGTACCACATCGCCGAATCTGGACATGCCATTCCTCCTCTGTGAGTCCCCTTTTCATAGCCGACCCGGCGGGTTTCATGCAACCATTTTTTTAATTGACGAGAATTATTATTGACACCATATTCGATTTCAAAAGAATTTCCACCATTCTCTTCATCAGGTACGACCCCGAAATGGACATATACAGGAACGCACAAGGGGAACCATCACGCCGGGAATCCAGCTGGTGGCCCTGCGGACCGGCGCCGTCAGCGGCCGTGCCACCCAGTTCGGCAAGCCCGCCCAGCGGGCGAGAAGAGATGACGATAGATTGTTCCGCACATGAAGGTATCGCCTCATCAGGGGAAACATGGGAGGGAGGAACGGCCCGATGACCTCAAGAGGAGAAGAGCCGTCGGAGAGGGATGCCCGTCACGTGATGCAGGGGATGCCTGCACCATCATGAGGGAGAGTTAAGAGAGGAGGGACGCATGCCGAAGGACAGCATGTACTACGATTCCTATAAAGAGGACAGGGACCTGATTCTCGAATACAACCAGGTGACGCTCGAGGACGCCTCCATCGTCAACATAGCGGGCATCGGCATCGACAACCTGACCCGGAACCAGGCGGTGGTGAAGGTCATCAACATGATAAACGGCGGCGGCACCCACTATGTCATGTCGCTGAACCCGTATAAGCTCGAGCGGATCAGGGGGAACAGGGATCTCAGGGTGATATCGGCGAGGGCCGACATGCACATCGCCTCGGGAGCCGGCCTCCTGTGGGCCGCCAGAAGGCTCAAGACCCCCATAAAGGAGCGCATCTCCGTTCTCAGTTTCATGATGGACATCGTTCGCATCGCGGAGATAAAGGAGTTTTCCATATTCCTGGTGGGCGGCCGTCCGGAGATCGTCGAGAAGGCCTTTTCAAATATCCGCAAATCCTTCCCCAAGATCCGCATCGTGGGCCGCCACGGAGGCTACTTCAGCCGCGATCGCGAGCTCTCTGTCATCGAGGCGATGAGAAAGTCCCAGGCGAATATCGTCTTCGTGGGTCTCGGTTTCCCGAAGGAGGACAAGTGGATCTACCGCATCATGCACGACTTCAAGAACACGGTCTTCGTCAGCGTCGGGGGCTGCATCGACATCATCTCCGGGGACATCAGAAAGGCGCCGGCCCGCTTCATGGAGCGTGGTCTCGACTGGTTCTACAGGATCATCACCAAGCCGTGGCGCATCGGACGGCTGCTGCGCCTCCTCATTTTCTTCATAAGGGTGCTTGTACTGAGGATATTCAAGGTCCGCTGAGGCTTCCGGGGAAATTCTGCCGCGCGACCCCATCAGGCGGCGGACCACCTACCTCTCGTAGCTCCCCTTTTTCGGCACGGTATCGCGGGCCTGCTGGAGTTCCCTGTTGCTGATGTTGGCGCGCCCCAGAGTGAACCCGATCACCTCCTCGCGGTAGTCGCAGCTCCTGCAGTGAAAGATGACACGACCCCGCTCGGACCACTCCGATATGTCCACGTAGCGGGATCCACACCGTTTGCAGAATATTACCGACACATAGTTATCCATGTCAATCCACTGAAAAGACGATTATCGACAGGTCCTCGCGGAATCCCACGTCGCCGACATATTCATCCGCGAAGGCCAGCATGGATTCGATGACGTACTCGGGATTCAGGAAATCCCCCTGGAGGAATTTCATGATCCTGTTGAGGCCCAGCTGTTTCCCGCCGCTGTTTTTCAGCTTTATGATCCCGTCGGAGATGACCACGAAAAAATCCCCCGGCTCGAGCTTCACGGTGACCAGCTTCAGCGTCCCGTCGTCCACCGGGGGCGCCCCGAAGCGGAGATAATGACCCCGGTTGTTCCGCACCAGTATGGGATAGGCAATACCGGAGTTGACGAAGCGCAGAGACCTCGCCGCCGGGTCGACCACGCCGTAGAATATCGAAATCCGACCCGATACGGCCGCATGCCCCTCCATGACGCGGTCCAGGGTTTTCACTATCCCCAGTGGGCTGTCCCCCTTCAGGAGAGAGAGGGACCTGAGGGCGCCGCTGACGATGGACGCGTGGAGGCCGCCGGGTATCCCCTTTTCGTGGATATCCCCCAGGGCCACGCCGATCATACCGCCGACGGTCCTGAAGATGCTGTGGAATTCGCCTCCGATCTCCCTGGCCGACACCGATCGGGCCGATATCCTGACGTTGTCCGCGACCTCGCTGATATCGGGCACCAGGGAATCCTGAATGGCCCGTGCCGATGCCAGCTCGCTCCTGATTCGCTCCTCCTCCAGGGCATTCTGGAAATATATGGCGTTCTGGACCGCCAGGGAGGCCTGTTCGGCGAAGACCATGAAGAGGCGCTGGTCCTCCATGCCGAAGCCCTGCCTGCAGAGCGGGTTGATGGCCTGGATCACGCCCAGGAGCTTCCCTTTGTACAGGAGCGGCGTACAGAGGATCGCCCTGGTGATGAAACCGGTCACGTGGTCGAACATGGGATCGAAGCGCCGATCCTGGTAGGCGTCATTGACCAGGAGCGGTTTCCGCTGTTCCGCCACCCAGCCGGCAATCCCCTGTCCCATCTTCACGCGATACTTCTCGGTGAGCTCCTTCCCGGCCTCCCCCAGGGCGACCTTGAAGACAAGATCGCGGCTCGCCTCCTCGTACAGCAGCAGGGTGCTCGCCTCTGTCTCCATGATCTCCTTTATGATCTCCATGATGATGGTGAGGAGGCGCGCGATGTCCAGCGTCGAATTTATGATGCTGTTGATATTGACCAGCTTGGTGAGATTGATGACCTCCCGCTCCAGGCCGGCCAGATCATGTGTGCTGCTCGCTGTCTCCTGCATTACCGTTCTCTCCACAGGAACGGGACACGTCCGAAATCCTGTTTTCACTGAATAAGTGCATCATGCGGCCTGATTCTCCCGGTTGGGAGCGGCCACATAACAATACAGGCCGACAATACTCCTGTCAACATGAATTTGGAGCGCTCGCTCAATTCGGGTATCACCGTACCCATCGGCACGGCGATGGTTCCTGAACCGGCAGGTTCCCTGCGCTGGATTGATCCGGACGCCACCGCCCGGCAGGATACCCCATCACCGCGATGCGGCAGAACGGAGAGCGGACCCGCAGGGGGAGGAGAGGATCGCCATGGAGCACGGGAGATTCGGCGTCATGTGCAGGGCTCTCACTCCGGACATTCCATGCCGGGTAAAATATTCAAAAAATAAAAAAAATAAATTCAACTTGACAACAATGATATTATGTCTCGTAATAATATATCAATGATGCAATTATCAAGGTTTTTTTTTAAAAGGGATTGACATTTGATTTCGTATGCGGTACGTTCTTTCTCAATAATCTGGACATTTCACTGGCAGATATATATAAAAGCCGTTGGCTCACGTCTCAACTGTGATGTTGCCCGTTGCACATAACCGCCTCGGCGGTTAAAATAAACAAGAGGAGGATTTTTCTATGAAAAGGTTCATAGGAATAGGCGTTTTCCTCCTGGCACTGACGGTCGCCAGCAGCGACGTTTTTGCCTGGAGTCTAAAACGCGGTGCTGAGTTCATAAAGAACCCCAGCAGATGCGCCACCATCAACACGGTTGACGCGGCCCAGTACAACCCGGCCGGTCTCATCAACCTGCAGGACGGTCTGTATATCTACCTGGGCAACCAGGCGGCCTTCAAGAAATACACATGCCAGGTACGCGGCTTGTCAATCGGATACAACAGAGACGCGGTGGACACCTCGGCGGCATTTCTCTCGCCAAACGCGACGCTGGCCTATGTGATCGGCAGCGGCGCGGTCTTCGCCACCTTTGACGTCATCGGCGGCGGCGGCACGGTGAGCTATCACCGGCCCGAGGGTATCAACTTTGTAAGCATGCTCGGTCAGAAAATGTCGCGTGTTTCCTTCTACGAGGCGAAGACCGCCATCAGCGTGGGCGTGAGCTACGGCCTCTTCAACGACAAGGTATCTCTTTCTGCAGGCATCCGCTACGTCATGGTGGACAGGTCTGCCACCGGCAACGCGAACTTCGCCCGCGCTTTCAGCGTTGAGGCGAGCCTTGCTGGCTGGACCGGCTTCGTGGGCATCAACATCCAGCCCACCGACATGTTCAACATCGCGGTGCTCTTCCAGCCCACTGCAAGGCTGGCGGGTGAGTGGCGCGATCACTTGGTGGGCCAGACTGGAAGCGCCTACAATGGACAGCAGATCCTTGGTCTGCTCACCTTCGTAAGCCATCAGCAGGAGTTCGAGGACGGCTTCATCTCCGTCGGCGCCGGCATCAGGCCCATGGAGGCACTGGAGATTCAGCTCTCCTTCAAGTACGGCTTCAGCGCTGAAAGACGCTACGGCGCCTACAACACCGGCGGCACCACGCCCTCGGTGTCCTATGAAAATTACAGGGCCCGTCCGGAGTGGGATCTGGCCATCGGCTTCGAGTACTCGCTCGGCCTGGTCCGCCCCAGCCTGGGAGTTATGTTATCCAGGACCTCCGACAACACCAGGACCAACCTGGGACAGCCCTGGGATCCGGGCCTGAGCTCCACCTTCGTGGGCCTCGGCGTCTCCATCGTCCCGAACGACACCCTGCGGATCGACCTGGGCGTTGCCAAGGTCTTCTATGCAGAGGGCTCAGCATCGGGCGGCGAGTTCACCTACAAGAAGGACGTATGGCTCATCGGCTACGGGATCGGACTCCGGTTCTAGTATTTCTATGACCCATGAAAAGGCTGCCGACCGGCAGCCTTTTTTTTTACCTAGAGGGATCAACCGTCACGGCGCGCCAGGACCCTTCACCGCGGGCCCTGTCAATACGCTTCACCGATACCCCCCCCGAGTCCTGCCGCACCGCGATCATCAAATCATCCAGCAGCAGGGCGGCCCCCTCGCTGCCGAACTCCCTCGCAAGGATCGATTGTATCTCCGCCAGTTCCTGTTTCATGGACCACCCCCCCGTGCAATATGGAGCGCTCGAACGCTCAGAGAATACACGATCGGGAGAGATTAAAAATGAAAAAAACGGAGAGCCGGAGGTTTGTCATCGGCATTTTTCAAGAGGGCATTGCGCCACAGGCGCACGCTATCGGTATCGTCTCTGCGCCTGCAGCAGCCTGGCCGCCTCATCGTAGCGTCCGAGCTTCCGGTATATCCGCACCAGGGCCCGGCTCACCCCCTCGTCCCGGGGCTTCAGCCCCCAGGCCTCGCGGTAGTGTTTCAGGGCATCCCGGTCGTCGCCTGCCGTTTCCAGGGCCAGACCGAGATGGTAGAGGGCCAGATAATCGGTCCTGCCGGCCTGCACCGCCCGCTGCAGCAGCGGTATCGCCCGTTGCGCATCCTTCTCGTTGAAACATGAGAGCCCGTAGCGGTACAGGACGTTGGGATTGTCGCTCCCCCTGTTCTTCATGATATCGATGATATCCCGGTAGAACCCCCGCTCGTAGAGACTCTCCACGGTATCCTCCAGAACCGCCCCGGGGATGCCGAACTCTTCCCTGACGGAGAGCAGCAGATCGACCCCCCTGTCCCTCTCTCCCGTGGCCAGGAGGTTCAGTGCGGCCCTCATCTTCAGCTCCGGGTCCCCCGGGTAGAGGAGCATCATTCTCCTGAGGTGGCTTTCCAGCTCCCGGTATTTTTTTTCCCGTGCCAGGATATCCGCCCTCTCCAGGAGGTCTTGTCTGTCCTGCTTCTTGATTGTAAAATAATAGGTTCTCAGATAATACCGGTACACCTCATCACTGTGATAATAGGAATAGACCCCGCTCCCGGCCAGGATCAGCAGCACCACGAACTTTTTCATCGCGCCTCCTCGTACCTCAGGAAGGGCGTGACGGGCCTATCCCCCCCATCATGCCGCCCCGCCGTAGATATCATATCATCGCATCCGATCGGGGAAATCAATACATTTATGGGAATGCACACCCGCAGATTTCATGGACACCGGCAGCGACGGCCCCTCACAACGCCGCCCCATCCCACAAATACCCCCCGCAGCAGAAGAGATCGGCGAACAACCGATCCGGTCTGACCGCGGTGCCCTAGAGACCTGCATGGCGGGGACTGCCGGGGCATAAAAGGTCAAATAATTGTTGCAATATAGTGATTGACACGCTACGATAATTTTCCACAGTGCAGAAAAAAATGCACTTTTCGAGGGCATTGATCGTATATTGTACAGCAAGAGGATTCAGTATCATGAAGCAGAGGATTGCGTTCGCACTGGCCGTCGCGTTAATGGCGGTCTTATCAACCACGGAGCTCTACCCCATCACCGGGGACGAGGCACTGGCAAAATTCAGGGGGAGAATGCTCGGTATCGGCAAGCTCTCAGGGGTGATCTCCTGGTCCACCGGATCAGGCCAGTCACTGGCGGGCACCTTCAAGTATATGGCGCCGGACAAGATATACGTGAAATTCAGCAACCCCAGCGGAAAGATCCTCGTCTCCAACGGGAGGAAGCTCTGGGTGTACAGCCCGTCGAGTAGCATCTGCGGCGTGCAGGACCTGGCTGCAGGCTCATCATCAGGGGGAATCGCCGGCATGACCGCCGATTACCGGGCGATCGTCACCTCCCAGAGCTCCGACGGCTATACCATCAAGCTGAAGAACAGCGACAAGGCCTATCCGGAGATCATTCTCCGCGTCGATTCATCGTTCTTCCTGAAGCGTGCCATATTCAAGGACAAGGATGGGGACGGCTTCAGCTTCACGCTGTCCAACGTGAATTTCTCACCGGCGGTGATGCCGAGCCTGTTCAACTTCAACGTGCCGTCCAACGCGCAGACGGTGAAAAATCCCCTGAATATCAAGTAAGGCGATGACAGGGCCGAAGAAATATCTCATCCCTCTCCTTTTCATCATTCTCGCCGCGGCGGCCGCCGGGGCACAGGAGCCGGGCCTGAACGAGACCCAGCGGGAGCTGATCTATACCTTTGTCGGCGGCATCGCCGGTTTCGGCTATAACTCGGGGACCTACCGGGATTCCTTCAACACGAACTCGAGGGATTTTTGTTATCAGGGCTCAAAGCCCGACAACGGGATAAACTTCTCCGGCGGCGCCGCCATCACCATCTTCGGACAGTACTTTGTCGGCGATTTCACCGCCCAGTTCATGTACAACAGCGGCGCTGCCCTCTCTGTGTATCACCTGTACTTCACCGCCTCGGCCCGGTACAATTTCAGGTTCGGCGACACCTTCCACATAGCCCCCGGTGCCGGCGTCTTCCTGGAAACGCCCCCCTCCAACAAGGATTTCAACGGGAGCGCCGGGTTCATCGTACCGGTGGGATTCTACCTGAACACCACCTTCGATACAAAGCTGTACCTTGACATCTACGCGCGGTACGGCACCTTCGGAGTCGGTCAGGGCTCCACGAGGCTCTCTTGCGGCATCATCATCGGTTTTATCTTTAAGGTTGGAAGAATTTAAGGACACAACCAGGGCACTGCTGGTCCCCTCGTTCACGCTGTTCCTCTCGGCCTCCGGTGCCGCCCTTCTGGGCTACGGGCTCTCATGGAACCATGGCCGCGATACCGCAGCCGGTTTCTGCCTGTGCATCATCGCCCTGTCGACGGTCTATCCCGTGTATCGCAATTCCCTGGCCGTAGCCGGCGCGGGAAAGGGGAACATCGCCAGGTGGATGCTCTTCATGCTCCTGGTGACGATCACCGGCGCGGCGGCGTGGCGCGGCGCCGGGGGCATCGCAGGCTGCCCCCCGCAACTGGGGCCGCCCCCCCATCGCTGCCTTGTGGAAAACGCCGAGAGGCGCCGCCACGACAGGCGCCTTCTCCTCTGCGCCGATAACGGATGCCGGTGCCGCATAGCGGCGGTGGCGCCTCCGGAATGCGACATACTTCCCGGCGATATCCTGTCCCTGCGGGAGTCCCCGGATCCCATCGCCCCGCCGGGGGTGAATCGTCTCGATGACCAGTATCGCAGAAGGGGAATCCTGTACCGAACGTACCTTGCCGACGGCGACTGGCGGCTGGAGCGACGGCAGGGCCCGGGGGTGCGCTGGAGGATTCGCACCGCGCTGGAGGCTCGCATCGGAAGGCTCTTCTCCCCGGAGAGCGCACCCCTCGTATCGGCCCTCTACTCCGGCAATGCCTCCCGCATGGACAGGCGTACCGTACTGAACTTCAAACGGGCAGGCGTGCTTCACATACTTGCCGCCAGCGGATTCAACGTGGGGATCGTGGCTATGGTCCCCCTGGCGCTGCTGGGTCTCTTCAGGGTCCCCAGGAGGGGCATCGCCCTGGCGACCATAGCCACGATCCTGGCCTACCTGGCCATCACCGACATGCCGGTCTCGCTTCTCAGGGCCGTGGCGATGGCATCCTTCTATTCGCTCCTGTTCATATTCGGCATGGAGAGGAGCATCCTCAATGTGCTCTTTCTGGCCGGAACGCTCATAGTTGCAGTGCTCCCCCATGAGCTGTACAGCCTGGGGTTCCAGCTCAGCTTCGGCGCCACCCTGGGGATCATCCTCCTCTTCAAGCCATACAGGAGGCTCCTCAGGGGGCTCCCGGGGCCGCTGGCAGACTCGATGGCGATCACCCTCTCGGCGCAGATCCCGGTGATCCCGATCATCGCCTGGCACGTGGAAGAGCTCACCATTGCGGGTTTTCTCACCAATCTATGGGCCGTGCCCCTCACCGCGCTCATCATGTACCTCTCCATTGCCGCCCTGGCGATCTCGGACCTCTGCATCCGGGCCGCGACACTGATCGCCGGCCTTACCGACCTCCTCTGCACGATAAACCGGAGGCTCATCGAGCTGGCGGCATCGCTGAACCTCCATTATTCCGCCGCGCTGCATCATCCGGCGGTGATCATCATGATGCTGCTTCTTGTCGCCCCGCTGCTGCCGCTGCTGAAGCCGAGGTGGGCGAAGCTCGTCCTCCTCCTCTGCGCCCTGATCCTGCCGGTACTGCTCCTGTCGCCCCAGCACGGCGGGCCGGAGCGGATGGTCTTCAGCTCCCATGGAAGCGCGGTGGAGCTGAGGCGCCGGGAGGCCACCGTGACGATCACCGGCAGTATACGCGATTTCAGCACCGCCCGGGCGGTGCTAAAGGAGGCCATCAGGAGCCATTGCAGCAGTCTGACGCTGATCCTGCCTGAGCCGGACTACCGCGACATCCGCTCCTTCTCCTATATCGCGAAAAACGCCCCTGTCACCGCCTGCGTCATCGGCCCCCGGTTCAGGATCTCCCCCTCCCTGGGCCGCTTCTTCTCCGACCTTGAGAGGGACGGCGTGACAGTCACTTTCCGTGAGCCCAGAAGATGACAGGACACGTTTTTTCTCTGAACCGGCCGTTTTAATCTTGATTCCTTTCGGGTCGTCCGGCACCATAACAGCACGTATCGCCGCCCCCCGCCGGGGAGACCGATGCGGCCGTGAACGATTATCATCCCATGGACATGCTGGCGCGATGATTACCACACCGGACACATCAGTCCTCGCCTCGGACCTTTTAGCCGGAAAGGCGGTGGCGGTGACCTTTAAAAGCACCAACGAAGAGACCTTCCTGACCATAAATTCTCTTATCGCCAAGATACTCTCGCGCTGCAACCTGAAATTCCTCATCGACACCTGCATCACCGTGGTACGAGAGATAGTGCTCAACGCGGTTAAGGCCAACGCGAAGCGGGTATTCTTCAAGAGCTCGGGGCTGGACATCTTCAACGGGAAATCCTACGACAGGGGGATGGCGGGATTCCGGAGGGTCATCACCGACTTCCAGTCGCTCAGGGAGGATCTGACGAAGAGCCCCCTGAAGATCACGGTGAGGTTCACGAAGAACGAACGATTCATCGTGATATCGGTGAAGAACACGGCGGCGATGACAGACGACGAGGCGGCGCGGCTCCTCCAGCGCATCGATCTGGGTCTCCGGGAGAACGATTTCAACGAGATATACGAGGATGCCCACGATACCGCCGAGGGGGCCGGACTGGGGATTATCATCTCTCTCCTGCTGCTGAAAAACGCCGGCCTCGACCCCCGGCAGTTCAGGTTGCACCGTGATGAGCAGTCCACCAGCGTCGAATTCCGCGTCCCCATGGACCCCCGGAAGCCCACCGTGGAATCCGAGATAAAGCTGCGGATCATCGACGAGATCGAGTCCCTCCCCACATTCCCGAAGCACATCCTGGAGCTTCAGGGTCTCTGCGACAACCCGAAATCGAACATCGACGCTATATCGAAAAAGATACTCTCGGACCCCTCGCTCACCGCCGACGTGCTGAAGATATCGAACTCGGCCGGGTTCATCTCCGGCAAGCGGATCGACAACATCACCGATGCCATCATCATCATTGGGCTCAGGAACCTCAAGTCGATCCTCATCGCCACCGCCACACGGCGCATCCTCGACAGAAGATACAAGCGTTACGAATCCATCTGGGACCACTGCAACAAGACGGCCTTCTACGGGCGCCTGATCGCCGAGATCACCGGACAGCCCCGGCTTTCGGAGCAGGTCTTCATCGCCGGCCTCCTCCACGATATCGGGAAGATCGCGCTGCTGGCGGCTGACGAAAGCCTGGCCGGGAAGATCGGGATGACCGCGGGGCGCATGAGGGTCGGCACCACGCCGGTGCTGGAGGAGGTCTACATCGGCATCAGCCACACGACCATCGGCAGGCTCGTCTCGGAGAAATGGAACTTCCCCGAATTCATTTCGGTGGCCATCGAGCATCACCACACCCCCCTGTCGGCGCCGGAGGCGCAGAGGGGCGTCGTCACCATCGTCTACCTGGCCAATATGCTCTGCGAGATAGAGATGAAAAACTTCGACATGTCCTTCATCGAGACGGAGATCCTGGAGGATCTGGGGCTCCGGGAGAGGGTCCGCTTCAACGAATTCTTCGCCGCGATTCAGGAGCGGTACGAGCGGCACACCTCCTCGCTCAGGGGGCAATAGATGGGTCGCTACGTGCTGGCCGACACCAGGAACGGCAGCAAGACACTGCTCTACAGAAAC
>JAFGJK010000092.1 GCA_016929135.1 Spirochaetota bacterium
CCTGCCTGATCAGCACCCGGTCCACCCAGGCGGTGGGGACAGGCCTGAGGTCAAGGTGGAAGTTCACCCCCTCGTGGCTCGCGAACACACCTACGCAATTTTCCACCGCCTCGTTTATATCGTACTGTGCCGCCTTCATCTCCGGAAGCCGCGCGAACTTGGTGAACTCGCTCAGTATCCCCATCAGCACGTCCACCTCCTCTATGATGGTCTCGGTGCCGCTCATCAGAATCTCGCGGATCTCGGGATGGTTCTCCAGATACCGTTTCCGTATCCGTTCCGCCGACAGCCTGATGGGCGTGAGGGGGTTCTTGATCTCGTGGACCAGCCGCCGGGCCATCTCGCGCCAGGCCTCGAGCTTCTGTTTCTGGTACATCGTCCTTCTGTTCCTGTCCAGCTCGCGCACCATGCTGTTGAAGGACCCGTAGAGGACGCCCAGTTCGTCCTCGGAATCCCGCTCGATGACAACGCTGAAATCCCCCGCGGCGATTCTTTTCGCCGCATCGGAAAGCGCGAGCACCGGGCGCGTGATGCTCTTGGACAGGTAGAGTCCCAGCGCCACGGAGATAACAATGATGATGATCGAGAGCATGAAGAAGAAGATGCCGGCCCTGGTTTTGAACTGCAGGATCACGTGTCCCAGTCTTCCGAAATCGAAGGTGGTGATCGTCGCGGGGATTATACCCGCCTGCAGATTCCTCACCGGCTCGAAGAGGACCACCATGAGTCCTCCCTCCCTGAGTGCGCCGGCGATATACCGCCTGCCGTCGATGGTGAGCGAATCGACCCTGTCCGGGCGGTGGAAGGGGACGGCGGCGTAGAAGCCGGTCAGCAGACGCTCCTCCAGGTCCGCCAGGTTACCCAGCGGGAGCCATTGGCGGTCATGCCCGGCCCGCACCGTGAAGAAAATTGTTCGCATCCCCTTCTCCCGGTACAGGTCCCGGATGAATCCTGTGGACCTCCCCCCCCGGGATGCGTCCATGAGATACCGGAGCGAGCGGATCTCCCGCTCCATGGCGTTGTACTGGTTCTTGAAGGGGAGCCTGGTGAGGAGCCGGGAATCGTCCGAGGACGTACCGGGACGATCCTCCAGCAGGTGCGACATGGTCTGGTTGATGAAATAGTTCGATGCGATCACGATGGGGAGAGACGGCAGCAGTGCGACGAAGACGAAGGCCAGGGCCATCTTCTTCCGGATGCTCGATCCGATCATCGCTGAATCGGCGAAGCGCTTTCTCTGGAATGCGATTAGTATGAAATAGATCGCCGCCACCACCGGAACCGTCATGACGGCATAGATGAAGTACTCCCTGTGGATGATGAAATCGATGTTTTCGCCGGGGAAGAGGCCGATGATCATGATGGAGATAAAGAGGAAAATGCCCACGAGAAACACGAGATCCTGCAGGCCGTCCCCCGGGTACCGCAGCGGATTTATTGGGAAAATTTTTTTCAAGACATCCTGAAGTCGTTTTCAATCATTGACACGATCGCCTGCACCACCTCTTTCTCCCTTTCACCGTGGGCGCGAACGATGAGCCTCGAACCCGATACGATGGCGAGGCCCAGCACCGACATTATCGATTTGCAGTCGGCCTCAACGTTCCCCTTCAACAGGCTCACGCTGCAGGGATACTTCATCGCCTCCCGCACCAGCATCATCGCCGGCCTGGCGTGCACCCCCGCATCGCTCTTTACGATAATCTCCCGTTCAGTCATTCCTTCCGCTGTCCCGATTTGAGCATATCCTGAATATTCTCATCCAACTCCCTTGCCGAATGGATGTCAACCCTTTTAAGCCTCTGATTCAGGGACGCCGTTTCCACGATTATGGGGATGTTCCTTCCGGGCCGCACCGGTACGGTGACCAGGGGCACGTCGATATCCAGAATCGGGTAGCTCGTCTCCTCAAGCCCGAGCCTGTCGTATTCCTTGGAATTGTCCCATTCCTCGAGCATCACCACCAGCTCCACGCGCTTCCGGTTGCGGACGGACCGGATGCCGAATATCTCCTGCACATTGATGATGCCGATGCCGCGGATCTCCATGTGGTGCGTCAGTACCGGGGACCCGGTGCCGATGAGCAGGGACTCGTCGATTTTCTTCACGATCACCATGTCGTCTGCCACCAGAAGATGGCCCCTTTCCACGAGCTCCAGCGCACATTCGCTCTTACCGACGCCGCTCTTTCCCAGTATCAGGACGCCGACGCCGTACACGTCGATCAGCGTACCATGAACCGTCACGCTGGGCGAAAAAATCTGGTCCAGGAGCAGGGTAATCTGGCTTGAGAACCGGGTGGTGTCCTTCCTGGTGACGAAGACCGGCACCTTATTATTGTTGGCGTACTCGATGAACAGCTCGTCGGGCTCCTCGTTGTGGGTGAAGATGCAGCACTTGATCTCGTAGGAGAAGAACCTGTCGTAGGTCCTGCGCCGCTGCTCGTCCGAAAGCTGCCGCATGTATGCCGTCTCGCCGAGACCGAATATCTGGATTCTGTCGAAGGCGAAAAAATCGTAGAAACCGGCCAGGGTGAGCCCGGGCCTGTTAATGTCGCCGACCCGGATCTCCTTTCCCAGGGCCTCCTCGCCCGCCACCAGGCGCAGCTGAAGGCTGATCCTCCATGAATCGTCGAGAAAATCCTTAACTCGCAGTATACTGTCCATGGCGGGGTACAGCCTGCGCCTAAAATGCCGGAACGATCACCTCGTAATCCCTGCCGTTGCGATGGATGATGTTCAGGAACTGGGATTCCGTATTGAAGAACGGCATGAACTCGAGATTGGATTCCTCAAATATGCTCAGCGCCTCCATCAGTGAAAGCCCCCTGACGGAGCACCGGTCACGCTTCTTGAAGTCAATCCTGGGGCTGGTGGCGGATTCGTCGACAATCTTCAGATCGTACTCGATGAAAATCTCCGGCGTGATGTTCTCCTCCTTCGCGTATTCGAAGGGCATCTCCAGGAGCCGGTACGATCCATCCTTCTTGTAGATCGACGCGTAATTCTTCCCGGAGAAATCCACGTCGCTGTCCACCTTCTGGATGCCCTGCTTAAAGAGGATGAACTCCTTCCTGTCCATCTTCATCTCCAGAAAGGCCTCGACCCTGTCAACGGGCTTGTTACTCACCTGCGTGAGGTTGATGCGCCTCCCCTCTCCGGTGGACTCGGGGGTCATCATCGTCTTGGAAGGGTTCACCGCCTTGTGCGATGAATGCTTCTCCTTGTACTTCACGATCTGTTTTTCCATCTTCTCGAACAGGAGGTCCACGGCGGAATAGAAATCGGCCGCCTTCTCGATCCCGTGGAACTGGACCCCATCACCGTTGATCGACACCTCCACGGCATGGTCGATCTTCTCCATGTACATGACTATCTTCGCATCGATGAGCTGGTTGAAATATGTAAGGAGTTTCGAGATTTTCTTTTCCGTGTATTCCTTCAGGCTGTTGGATAGATTGATATGTCTGCCCGTGATGGTAAGGTTCATAGATTCTCCTCTGTCTTTAGCCGGTTTATTCGTTTTCGTCTGCTGGACGACGGGATATTGCAGAGATCCCTATATTTTGCCACCGTTCTTCTGGCTATCTGAATCCCCTCGGATGAAAGGATCGATACAATCGCCTCGTCGCTGTGCGGATTCCCATGATCCTCCTCCCTCACTATCTCCGTGATCCTCTTCATCACGTAATCGGCCGAGGCCTCCCCCTCTGCCGAACGGATTTTCGATACGAAGAAGTATTTCAGATCATGAATGCCCCAGCTGGTCTGCACGTACTTGTTCGATGTGACCCTGCTCACTGTCGATTCGTGCAGGCCCGTTTCCCGCGCCACGTCAATATGCGTGAGCGGCCGAAGGTGCCCTGGCCCCTTCTCCAGGAAATCCCGCTGGTGCGCCATTATCACGGCCACCACCTTCAGGATGGTCTCCCTCCTGCTGGAGATGTTTCGCACGAGGTTCTTCGCCGACTGAACTTTACCCTGAATATATTCCTTGAGATTTTTTTCAATATTTTTTTTGTTCAGAAACGACAGATAGTACGGATTTATGCTGATCCTGGGTATCCAGTCATCGTTCATGGAGATGATGATCTCTCCGCCCATCAGCTTCACGTCGATATCGGGAATAACGTATATGATCGAACCGGTGGCGAAGCGGCTCCCCGGATAGGGATCGAGCCCCTGCACACAATGGCTTTTTTCCATCACCTTCTGCACCGGGATATGGAGTGACTTCGCGATCCGGTCGTAATCGAGCTGCTCCATGTCCCTGAAATGCTCGCGGACCATCCTGGCGAGCACCAGGTCATCGGGAAAAAAGTGGGCCACCTGGACCTCGATGCTCTCCTGGACGTCTGAAACCGCGCATCCGACGGGATCGAAATGACGGAGGGCCGTTACTACTTCCGCCACCTTCTCCTCGCTGATCCCCTGTTCCTCGGCGTATTGAGGCACATCCCGGGAGAGGAATCCCCGCTCGTCCAGAGAGGTGATGATCGCCTCGTAGACCGAGAGGTCGCCGCCGCACTCGGCGGACATCCTCGCCTGCCAGAGGAGGTGCTCCTTCAGGGTCTCCCTGTCAGCCACGGCCGACTCGAGATAGTTCCTCCTCTGGAGGTCCCCGTGGCCGCGCACCGCGTCCGACGGAAGCTCGTCCTCACGGGTATTGTATTCTTCCTCACGGACCTGCCCGGGCTCCTCGAGGTTCACCACGGCGCGGTCCTCCCGGGCGCTGTCGTCGCTCTCCGGGACCGGCACGGGATCGTCCTTGACCTGGAGCCCCTCCTCGATAACGGGGTTATCGAGCATCTCCTGGGACATCCTCTCGTAGAGTTCAATGTTGGAAAGCTGCAGGAGCTCGATCCCCTGGATCTGGCTCTGAGATAGCGTGAGTTTCTGTGTATGCTGTAATCCGTATCGCAATGACGGTGTCATTCGCCGACCATTTCAGGATCCATTGCAGTATTCATGCTACTATTCAATAGTACGTACTTTTCACGATAAAGGCAAGAAACTTTTATCGATGATTTTTCCATGGCCCGGGGCCTTTCGGCCTCCTCTTTTCGAACCTGATGGGTGTCTTCCAGAGGTAGATGCGGCCTCCCGCCGTACGCTCGACCCGGTCCGGGACGGTGTCGGCGATTCCGAAATCGTATGCGACGATCCTGGTACCGGGCCTGCAGCGCCGCAGCTGCGGAAGCAGCTTCAGGTTCATGTCGGGAAGGAGGTAGAGCGTTATGACGCTGGCGGCGGAAAGGTCCAGCGTATAGATGTCGGCGCAGACAATCCTGACGAGGCCATCCACCCCCTTATCTTTCACCATCATCTTCGCCTCCTCCACGAGGTACGGGTCTATCTCGTACCCCACCGCCCTGATGCGGTATTTCTGGGCAGCGGTGATGACGATGCGGCCGTCGCCGCTGCCCAGATCGTAGAGGAGATCCCCCCGCTTGATCGAGGCCATCTCCAGCATCTTGTCGATCACCGGATACGGGGTGGGGACCCATATCACATCGGGCTTACGGATCCCCCCGTCCCCCTTCTCGTGGAACACACCGGCGATTCCGTCAGGGAGGAGGGCGTGGCAGAGCAGGAGCGCGGCCGCCAGTGCCGCCGAGGCGGTACCGGCGATTCCTTTCAGGGACGGCATCGGCACCCCTTTACCTCCTCTTTTTCCGGTATTCCACGGCGGCCCGTATGAAGTCCCTGAAGAGCGGGTGCGGCTCCGTGGGCTTCGACTTGAATTCCGGGTGGAACTGGGTACCCAGGAACCAGGGGTGGCCCGGAAGCTCGATGGTCTCCACCAGGTTATGCTCCGGATTGACGCCGCCGAAAACCATGCCGTTCTCCTCGAAGATTTCCTTGTAGGTGAGGGTGAACTCCAGCCTGTGCCTGTGGCGCTCCATGGCGTGGCTCCTTCCGTAGATCTCCTTGATCCGGCTCCCCTCGGTGAAATTGCACCGGTAGGCGCCGAGCCGCATGGTCCCCCCCTTCTCGACGATATCCTGGTCCACCAGATAGGAGATCACCGGGTGCTCGGCGTTCGGGTCGATCTCCTTGGTCTGGGCGCCCTTGAGTCCGCAGAGGTTACGCGCGTACTCGATGACCGCGCAGTGGAGCCCCAGGCATATGCCGAAGAAGGGCACCTTTTCCGTCCTCGCGTAGTTGATCGTTGCCACCTTCCCCTCGATCCCCCTGCTGCCGAAGCCCCCCGGCACCAGGATGCCGTCGACGTCGGCGAAGAGCGACTTGAAGTTGGGCTTCTTCATGTTCTCGATGTCCTCGGAATCGAACCTCCTGATCTCCATATCCGCCTCGTTCGCCGCGGCGCCGTGCACCAGCGCCTCGTAGATGGAGCGATAGGAATCCTGGAGCGATATGTATTTCCCCACCACCGCGATGGTCACCTTGTTTTTGGGATTGTGCAGCGTCTTTATGAATTTGTCCCACTTCGGCAGCTTCAGGGGGCCAGGTGAAAGGTTGAAATGCTCCAGGACAATATCGTCGTAGCCATTTTTGTGCAGCATGGATGGGATATCATAAATCGAGGTGTGTATGTCCTCGGCCGCGATCACGTTGCGCTCTGAAACGTTGCAGAAGAGGGCGATCTTGCGCTTCAGCTCGTCCGACAGGGCGGAGCCGGTCCTGCAGAGGAGGATATCCGGCAAAATCCCCAGCTCCATCAGCTCCTTGACGGAATGCTGCGTCGGCTTCGTCTTGAGCTCACCGGCGACCCCGATCATGGGAACCAGCGTCAGATGGACGTTCATGACCCGATTCTTCCCCAGCTCCTGCCGTATCTGCCGTATGGTCTCGAGAAAGGGGATCGATTCTATGTCGCCGACGGTGCCGCCGATCTCCACAAGGACGAAATCGAGAGAGTCCTGGGCGGCGATATCGTAGATGCGCTTCTTGATCTCGTTGGTAATGTGAGGGATCACCTGTACCGTCCGTCCCAGGTAATCGCCGCGCCGCTCGCGCTGGATCACGGTGAAGTAGATCTGGCCGGTGGAGACCGAATTCTTCCTGGTGAGTACCGCGTTGGTGAACCGCTCGTAGTAACCCAGATCGAGATCGGTCTCGGCCCCGTCCTCGGTCACGTAGACCTCGCCGTGCTGAAAGGGGCTCATGGTCCCCGGGTCCACATTCAGGTAGGGGTCCATCTTGATTACCGAGATTTTATACCCGTGCCCCTCCAGAAGGAGTCCCAGGGAGGCTACGGATATTCCCTTTCCCAGGGAGGAGCAGACCCCTCCCGTCACGAAGATATAACGAGTCATATTTCCATCCATAGGAGGGTCCACCGCCTGCTGTTTTCGGTAACCATGAAGGAAAAAAACCCTTTTTGTAAACCCAAAAAAAACGACGGTGTAAATTATTTTACTTTACTGTAATATGTACGGGGGCAGTGAAAAACACAATCCCCTCCCGGGAAACAACGCTTGACAATCTGCCGCAATTCAATCATACTTCCATCATTGAAACCTGCATAATCAGGTGGTGGTGACAGTGACAGAAAAAAGACGATTTCCCAGATACGACTGTAAGATAAAGATTCACTTTGAGTTTTACGAGGGGGACCCGGACGAAAGCGAGCAGGAGATAAGCCTGCCCGTAAAGGGTAAGGGGGTCATCTACGACATCAGCCAGTGCGGGCTCTTCATCATCACCAACGACAGGGTCGGGGTCAACCAGACCATCCGTCTCATCTTCAACACGAAAAAGCACAAGTACGAGCTTCCGGCCCGGGTGGTGCGCACCGGGCTCATAAAGAACAATCCCAGCGAGATCGCCCAGCGACTGATCAACCATGTGAAGAAGGGCGACTCATACCTGGCCTGCGAATTCGAGTCCCCCCTTGCAGAATTCTCTCCCGATGAGGTCTGATGTGGCCGTAAAACCCAATGTCATCCGTATCAACGACATTCACGATATCGACACCACCAGGATATCCGTCTACGATCTCAACAACAGGTACATCGACCGCCTCGGGAACATGTACGGCGTGAAATACAATCCCTTGACGAGGAAGGTGGAGATCATCCGCATCATCAGGGCCGTGGAGAAAGAAGTCGCCACCATGCAGCAGAGGATTTTGAAGAAGAAGCTGTCGGAGATGCCGCCCAACGAGGACCGACCGGAGGAGCCTCCGGAGCAGGAAGAGGAGAAGTCGCTCGGGAATTTCGAGCCGGAGCTGTTCATCGGCGACTGTATGAAGATAATCGCCACGCACCGATCCCGGATCAAGGGCATCATCATGAACATAAAGAACTCCAACGTCTTCCCGAAGGAGAACAAGCACGAGAGCATCGAGCTGGAGAACATCTTCAGGAACCTGGAAATCGACGGCGAGCGCGCCTTCGACATGGTCGACAACTACCAGAAGGAGCTCACCGGCTATCCCCGGTCCATCTCCTACTACCAGGCGAAGATCGACAACCGCGGCAACCAGATCGTCGAGGCGATGGGAGACGACAAGACCAGGATAATGAAGTTCATATACATGTACGAGATGTACACCTCCATCTCCGAACTGTACCACAACCTGCTCGACACCATCATGCAGCTGAAGGAGAAGGTGAGCGAGAAAAACCCCGACGACATCAAGCATATAGCGCACAACGATAAGCAGGCCTTTCTCGACGCCAAGACATCACTCACAAACACGATCGACGAGATCCACGACCTCATGGACAAGATGCGGCAACTGGAGCAGTTCGTGCTCGATCCGGGTAATTTCTGACCCCCCCTGCCCGTCGATCCCCCCGGAAAAACGACCCCCGGCCAATAAATCCTTGCCAGAAACCGCCCGGCGTTGAAAGGTGTCCCGAAGCGGCGGGAACCGGGTATCATATGGTATTGCGGCATGTGGCAGAGGAATACGCCGGAAGCGGCGAGTTCCGGGAGATACAGAAGCGACTGTCCGAGCGCCCAAGCGTATCGGTCGAGGGGATCGCTCCGTCCTCGTTTCCCCTCATCGTGGCGTCGCTCTTTCTCGCTTCGCGGTCGCCGGTTCTCGTCGTCACCGATACCGGCCAGACCATGCAGGAATTCGTCACCGACCTGGGCTGCCTTCTCGACGACCAGTGCATCTCCCCCCTCCCCCCCTGGGAGACCCTCCCCTACGAGTTCGTTTCCCCCCCTGAGATCATCGAGCGCGACCGGGTGGCGGCGCTGTATCGTATCATGCAGAAGAAGAGGGTGGTGACCGTGACCGCGGTGGAGTCGGTCATACGGAGGATTCCGGACCGCTCCTTCTTCATCAACCGGGGTATACATCTGGAGGCGGGGGAGTCCTACCCCTTCGACGACATCATCGAGACACTCATAGCCTACGGGTACACAAGGGAGCACAGGGTCGAGGGCTTCGGCCACTTCGCGGTGAAGGGGGGAATCCTGGACGTCTACCTCCCCTCCACCGGCGGTCCGGTACGCATGGACTTCTTCGGGGACACCCTGGAGTCCATAAGGGAATTCGACATCGAGACCCAGCGGTCGGTGGGATCCATCGGCGAGATCACGATATATCCCCGGAAGGAGCTCATCCTGTTCAGCAAGGAACGTGTAGCGCTCCTGAAACGGTTCAGGGAATCCCTCAAATCGGGCGCCGTGTTCCCCGAGGAGCTGGAGGCGCAGATCCGAGACGGCTCCCTTGCGGCGATCAACGGTATCGAGGACGTCTTCCCCTCGGTGGTCCCCTCGGCAACGCTCCTCTCATACATCGACGAGACGACCCGCATCGTGCTGATCAACCACACGGAGATCACCGCCCGCAGGATGATCATCGAAAAGAGCTTCCGCGACCTGTACCAGAAGAAGAAATCGAAGAGCTTCTGTCTACCCCCGGAAGAGCTTCTCTCGCCCGGCGCCCTCGACGAAGCGGCGACCAGGGCCCTGAGCCTCCAGGTATTCACCACGGCGCAGGACTCGCTGCGCCCGAAGCTCACCGGCATACAGAGCTTCCACGGCAGGATCACACACGTGCGCTCGGAGATTACCCGGAGGATCGAGGAGGGATGGCGCGTCATCATCACCACCGGCTTCGAGGGGCAGGCGCGGCGCCTGGGAGACCTCCTCTCGGAGCTGGGGCCGGGCGGCGACTACACGGAGCCGAAGCCCCGTGCGCCGCTCTCCATACTCATCACCCCCTACCGGGAGGGACTGGAGATCGATGCGGTGCGGACCCTGCTACTCTCCGATCACGAGATATTCGGAAAGACCTACCGGAAAAAACGGCTTTTCAAGAGCAAGACATCGCGCCCGCTGGAGTCCTTCATGGACTTGCGGCCCGGGGACTTCGTCGTGCACATCAACCACGGCATCGGCGTGTTCAGGAAAATCGAGCGGATGAACGCCGGCGGCGTCGAGCGGGACTTCTTCACGATCGATTACGCCGAGGGGGACAAGCTCTACGTCCCCCTTGATCAGATCACCCTCATACAGAAATACATCGGCATGGACGGGAGAAAACCGCGTATCGATTCCCTGGGGAAGAAGTCGGCCTGGAACAGGATCAAGCAGAAGGTGAAGGAGTCGGTGGAGGAAACCGCCAGGGAGCTCCTGAAAATCTATTCCGCCAGAAACTCCATCAAGGGGTACCAGTTTCCGCCAGACACCATGTGGCAGGAGGAGTTCGAATCGCTCTTCGAATACGAGGAGACCCCCGACCAGATCACCGCCATCGAGGACGTAAAGGACGACATGGAGCACACTAAGCCCATGGACAGGCTCGTGTGCGGCGACGTGGGCTTCGGCAAGACCGAGGTGGCCATC